>NZ_JBEYJJ010000009.1:0-274346 GCF_040636215.1 Streptomyces sp. NPDC006687
GTTCCCGGGTCGTCGCTCTCCCGCTCTCCCCCCGCGCCGCCGCTGACAGGGCGCGGTGACGGAGCTGGTGGACCGGGCCCGGGCCCCCCCGGCCCCACGGCCGGGTCCGCCGCCGGGTGCGGGCGCGGGTACACCCCGCGAAGCGGAATCCTCGGAGGCCGCCGCGCGTTGGGATGGTCGGGGCGTACCCCGCCCCACCCCACCCGCACTCCCCAGGAGGCGCCTTGACCGGCTCCCTTCCCCTGCGTCCCCGGCTGCGCTCCCTGCGGCCCGAGGCATTCGGCGCGGACCCCTCCGGCGCACGGCTGGAGCGCATCCTGCGCTCGCCGAACTTCGCCGACGGCGTCTTCCAGAACCCGGTGGGGGCCAGGACCAGGCCCACCGGCTCGCTGCTGGAGTTCGCCAAGATCTACTTCCACAAGGAGCAGCGGATCCGGCGCAACCCCGGCGCGCCCATCCCCGTCTACCCCACCACCCTCGCCGAGCTGGCCAAGCCCCCCGCCGGCGGCCTGCGGCTGACGTGGATGGGGCACTCCACCGTGCTCGCCGAGATCGACGGCCGCCGGGTGCTCTTCGACCCCGTCTGGGGCGAGCGCTGCTCACCCTTCCCCTTCGCCGGGCCCAAGCGCCTGCACCCCGTACCGGTGCCGCTGGCCTCCCTGGGCGAGGTCGACGTGGTGGTCATCTCCCACGACCACTACGACCACCTGGACCTGCCCACCATCAAGGCCCTGGCCGGCACCGGCACGGTCTTCGCCGTCCCGCTGGGCGTCGGCGCGCACCTGGAGCGCTGGGGCGTACCGGCGGACCGGATGCGCGAGCTCGACTGGAACGAGTCCACCGAGGTCGCCGGACTGACCCTCACGGCCACCCCGGCCCGCCACTTCTGCGGGCGCGGCCTGCGCAACCAGCAGTTCACCCTGTGGGCCTCCTGGGTGGTCGCGGGCGGAGAGCACCGGATCTTCCACAGCGGGGACACCGGCTACTTCCCCGGGTTCAAGGAGATCGGCACCGAGCACGGCCCCTTCGACGCCACCATGATCCAGATCGGCGCCTACTCCGAGTACTGGCCCGATATCCACATGACGCCCGAGGAGGGCCTGCGGGCCCACCTTGACCTCCAGGGCGGCGCCCCCGCCGGAACGATGCTGCCGATCCACTGGGGCACCTTCAACCTGGCACCGCACCCGTGGGACGAGCCCGGCGAGGGCACCGTCGCCGCCGCCGGGGCGACCGGAGCCGCCATCGCCCTGCCGGTGCCGGGCCAGCCCTTCGAACCCGGCGCGGCCGACGCCCCCGCCGCACCCTGGTGGCGTCCCTTCACCGCGGGCGCCACCACCCCCGCCGACGTCCCGGCGACCGCCGCCGGCCTCCAGGCCGCCCCGGCCGGGGCGGGTGCCGGCGACCCGGCTCCGGCCCCGGCGGCCGGGCTCGGAGAACCGGAGGCCGTCGGTTCGTGAACCCGGGAGCGTGTGCCCCCGACCCGCGCGGGTGTACGCGCTCCCGGCGCATTCGGGCTGCCGTACGAGCGCTCCACCGGGAGCGGGAAGCAGCGCGGCAATGTTCCCCAACTGGGCAACCGCCGTGTGAGCGTGCGGTCTAGCGTGGGTATCCGGTGATCAACACCGGGCCCCGGGCAGTCGATCCGGGGGCCGGGCCCCACGTACCGAGGACGCCGATGTCCGGACTCCGCGCCGCCGCCCGCCACGCCCCGTCGAGACACGCCGCCCCGGGCCCCGGCCGGCAGATAAGGCCGCAGCTGGTCCGCGCCGCCGTGCTGCCCACGCTCGCCGCCGGGCTCAGCGGCACCGCCGCGGTGATCTTCACCCTCCAGCTCGGCGGGGGCGCCGGACACCGGGACGGCCGGCTCTGGCCGGTGCTCGCGGGCTGCGCCCTGCTGGCCGTGGGGGCCCTCGCCGCGGCCCTGCTCGGGGCCCAGCGCGGAGCGAAGGCCGTCCGGGACCGGTGCGAGGCACTGCGGCGCTCCAGCCTGCGCGGCCGCCAGGAGCTGCGGACGACCGCCGAGCGGCTGGAGCGGGGCGAGCGGCCCGGCCGCCAGGTGCGGGCCGGCCGGGTAGCCGCGCCGCCGGAGGCCGGTGCCTCCGGGGTGGACGAGTTCTGGCTCCTCGCGCAGGAGCTGCGCACCGCCCGTGAGCAGGCGCACGACACCCTCGTACGGCTGGCCGCCCCGCCCCCGCCGAGCGACAGTGACCGCAAGGTGGAGGTCTTCGTCAACCTCGCGCGCCGGCTTCAGTCGCTCGTGCACCGGGAGATCTCGCTGCTGGACGAGATGGAGGACACGGTCGAGGACCCCGACCTGCTCAAGGAGCTCTTCCACGTCGACCACCTCGCCACCCGGATCCGCCGGCACGCCGAGAACCTCGCGGTGCTGGGCGGGGCCGCCTCCCGGCGCCAGTGGACCCGGCCGATCGACCTGAGCGAGGTGCTGCGGTCCTCGGTGGCCGAGGTGGAGCAGTACACGCGGGTCAAGGTGGTGCCCCCGGCGGGCGGCACCGTACGCGGGCACGCCGTCGCCGACGTGGTGCACCTGCTGGCCGAACTCGTGGAGAACGCCACGGTGTTCTCCGCCCCCGACACCGATGTGGTGGTGCGGGCGGAGCGGGTCACCGCCGGGATCGCGGTCGAGGTGGAGGACCGCGGGCTGGGCATGCCCCCGCAGGAGCAGAACCGGATGAACGCCCTGCTGGGCGACCCCGACCAGGTCAGCGTCGGGCACCTGCTCGCGGACGGGCGGATCGGGCTGTACGTGGTCTCGGTGCTGGCGCGGCGGCACGGCATCGCCGTCGAGCTGAAGCCGAACATCTACGGCGGGGTGCTGGCCGTCCTCGTCCTGCCGCAGGAGCTGCTGGGGGCGCAGGCTCCCGGCGCCGCCGAGGCCCTGGGCGGGTCCCGGCCCACCTCCTGGGGCACGGCGGAAACCGCCCCGCCCCTGGAACCGGACTGCCGCACCCCCCTGGACCTCGGCCTGGTACCCGCCTCCCCGGAGGGCATCCCGTCACCCGCCGGCACGGCGGAGGCCGGCGGCCCGACGTGGGCCGGCGGAACGCAGCCGGAACCCGGCCCCGCTCCCCGCACCCCCCTCCCGCGCCGAGTCCCGGCGGCCCGCACCAGCCGCGAAACCCGGCCCGCCCCCACCACCCCGCCCGCCCAGGCCGACCACCCCGCCCCTGCCGCCCCAGCCGGTTCTGCCGCCCCAGCCGCCCCTGCCGGTTCTGCCACCCGGCCCGGCCCGGCGGTCCCTGCCGCCCACCCTGCCTCTGCCGCCCCTGCCGCCCCTGCCGCCCCTGCCGCCCCTGCCGGTTCTGCCACCTGGCCCGGCCCTGCGGTCCCCGCCGACCCCGTCGGCCACGTCGACCCGGCCGTCCCGAGCGTCCCGCCCGCCCCCGTCGACCGGCCCCGGCTGCCGCGGCGGCGGGCGCAGACGCATCTCGCGCCGGAGCTGCGCGAGGCTCCCGTCGGCCGCCGGGCGGACGAGGGCGGCGAGCAGCCCCTGCACGACCCCGGCCTGATGGCGGCCTTCCAGCGCGGCTTCGGCCTCGCCGAGTCGGCCGAGCAGCAGTCATGACCCCCCGCCTGACCCCCCGCCTGATCCCCCGCGCGATCGCTCGCGTGACCCCCCGCACGAACCCCAGCAAGGAGCACACCCCCATGGCCGGCGAAGTCGCCACGCAGACGAAGACCCGCAGCCTCTCCGACCTCGACTGGCTGCTCGGCGGACTGGTCCAGCGCGTCCCCTACACGCGCGCCGCGGTGCTGCTGACCAACGACGGGCTCGTCACCTGCGTGCACGGCCTGGACCCCGACGGCGCCGACCACATGGCCGCCCTCGCCTCCGGGCTGTACTCCCTCGGCCGCAGCGCCGGGGCCCGCTTCGGCGAAGGCGCCGAGGTCCGCCAGGTCGTCGTCGAACTCGACACCGCCCTCGTCTTCGTCTCCGCGGCCGGCTCCGGCACCTGCCTGGCCGTCCTCGCGGACCGGGAGGCCGACGCGGGCGTGCTCGGCTACGAGATGGCGATGCTGGTCAAGAGCGTCCGCCCGTACCTCGCCGCCCCGCCCCGCCGCCCGGTCGCCCCTGGCACCGCCGACGCCGAAGCCGGGCGGTGAGGGCCTGGGGCCGGGGGGCACACGCGACCGGAGCCGGGGCACTGCGCGACACGCCCTGGCTCGACGACTCGGCCGGCCGGGTCATGCGCCCGTACACGGCCAGCGGCGGCCGCACCCGGGCCGCCGTCGCCCTCGACCTGCTCTCCCTGGTCAGCGCCACCGGGGTCCGGCCGAGGGGTCCGCTCGGCGCCGAGCACACCCTCGCCCTGCGCTGCTGCGCGGTCGCCCCGGCGGTGACGGTCGCGGAGGTCGCCGGCCACCTGCGGCTCCCGGCCGTGGTGGTCAAGGTGCTGCTGTCCGACCTGATGGAGTACGGGGCCGTACGGGCGCAGGCGCCGCGGTTCCCGGGCGGCGGGGGGTCCTTCGCCGCCGACGACCAGTCCCTGCTGAGGGCGGTGCTCGATGGACTACGCCGACGGCTCTGAGGCCCCGGCCCTGCCCGCGACCCTGAAGATCCTGGTCGCGGGCGGGTTCGGGGCGGGGAAGACCACCTTCGTGGGCGCGGTCAGCGAGATCGAACCGCTGTGCACGGAGGAGCTGCTGAGCGGGATCGGCGCCGCCGCCGACCCGCTCGACGGGGTGGAGACCAAGACGGCGACCACGGTGGCCCTGGACTTCGGCCGGCTCACCCTCGACGACCGGCACGTCCTCTACCTGTTCGGCACGCCCGGCCAGCAGCGCTTCTGGTTCCTGTGGGAGGAGCTCTGCGCGGGCGCGCTCGGCGCCGTCGTCCTCGCCGACACCCGCCGCCTGGACGACTGCTTCCCCGCCGTGGACTTCTTCGAACGGCGCGGCATCGGCTTCGTCGTCGCCGTCAACGAGTTCGACGGCGCCCACCGCTACACCGCCGAGGAGGTCCGCGCGGCGGTGGGGCTCGGCCCCGAGGTGCCCGTCGTCCGCTGCGACGCCCGCCTCAGGGGCTCCGGCACGGGGACGCTCGCCGCCCTCGTCCACCACCTGCTGTCCACGGCGCAGCGCGCCGCCGCGGCCGGTCCGCCGGCACCGCACCTGTCCGCACACCACTTCCCACCGGGGGGACCACCGTGAACCACTACGAATCGACCGGCCACCTGCTGCTCACGCCCGTGGACCGGGAGGCGCCCGCACGGGCCGTGCGGCTGCGCGAGCTGAACCTGGGGGAGCGGGCGGACGCCGAACTCGACGCCTTCGCCCGGCGGATCGCCCAGACCCTGGACGCCCCCCACGCGGGGGTCAACTTCGTCGGCGAGGAACGCCAGTTCTTCGCCGGACTGCACCACGCCCCGGACGCGGCACCGAGCGGCTACCCGGCGCGCGTGCTGCCCCGCGACCACGGCTACTGCCCGCACGTGGTGGTGCGCCGCCGCGCCCTGGTCCTGGAGGACGTACGGGACTTCGCGCGCTTCGCGGGCAACGCCGTGGTGGACGGGAGCGGGATCCGCTCCTACCTGGGCGCTCCGCTCACCGACCGGCGGGGCGTCGTCCTGGGCACGGTCTGCGCGGCCGACGTGGTGCCCCGGCGGTGGGGGCCGGACGGTCTGGCCACGGTCAAGGACCTCGCCGCCGAGCTCGCGGAGCGCCTCCAGGAGCGCGAGGACCGCCCCGCCTGAGGGCCCGCTCAGCGCAGGAAGGCCGTGATCCGCTGCCGCAGCGAGGCGGGGTCCAGGCCGTGGGCGGCGGTGTGCTCCTCGATCGTCCCGAACCGGCGCAGCTCCGCCCGCCCCACTCCCAGGGGCAGCACCCGGTGCGGGACGTCGAGCAGCGCCTGCCCGGCGGCCGCCGCGGAGGTGCCGGCGAGGTACGGCTCCACCAGGACCACGTCGGCCGAGGCCCGCGCGGCGGCGGAGCGCAGGGCCGCGTCGTCGAAGGGGCGCACGGTGGCGGCGTACAGCACGGTGACGTCGAGGCCCTCGGTGGCGGCGAGGACCCCGTCCAGCATCGGCCCGACGGCGAGCACCACGCCCGCGCCGCCCTCCCGCAGGGTGTGGAACCCCAGCTCCCCGGCCCGCGGCTGCGGGGCGGCGTTCGACATCTGCGAGAGCCGGACGTAGACCCGGTCGTCCCCGGCGGCGTAGGCGTGGCGCAGCAGGGCCTCCGCTTCGTCGGGGTGGCCGGGCACGTGCACGGTCCAGCCGTCGAGGGTGTCCAGCAGGGCCACGTCGCCGGGTGACATATGGGTGTATCCGCCGGCCGGCCAGTCGTAGCTGGCGCTGGCGCTGACCAGGACCCCGCCCGTGTCCTGGTGCCCGAAGTCCAGCTTGACCTGCTCGAACGGCCGCTCCACCAGGAAGCTGGCGAAGGTGTGGACCACCGGCCGCAGCCCGGTGAGGGCCAGACCTCCGCCCACGCCGATCATCAGCTGCTCCCGGATCCCGACGTTGATCACGCGGTCGGGATGGCGCCGCTGGGCGGGCCGGAACCCGTCCATGGTGATCTCGGCGAGCACGAGGGCCAGCCGGGGGTCCTCGTCCAGCACCCTCGACGTGACTGAGATGAACCGCTCCCGCATGGTGTCCATGACCATCCCCCTCAGTACTTCTTCTCGACCCGGGCGACGACGGCGTGCGGCCGGCCGGGATGCGGTGTGGTGAAGGCGGCGTACAGCGCCGCGTGGTCGCGCCCGTCGACCGTGGCCGTGCTCCAGCCCGCGGCCTCGAAGCGGGAGGCGATCCCGCCGCGCCAGCCATGGGTGGCGGAGTCGTTGTCCACCACCACGGTGTGCAGGGCCTCCAGCCCGGCCGGGCCGGCGTAGGCGATGGCCTCGTGGTTGCTGCCCTCGTCCAGTTCGGCGTCCCCGATCAGCACCCAGACGGCCGCCTCGTCCAGCCCCTGCGCCCGCAGGCCGAGCGCGCTGCCGACGGCGAGCGGCAGCCCGTGCCCGAGGGACCCGCTGGCGATCTCCACGCCGGGGACCAGGACGCGGTCGGGGTGGTGGCCGAGGGGGGAGTCGAAGGTGCCGAAGCCGGGCAGCCAGTCCACGGGGAAGAACCCCTTGGCGGCGAGCACGGCGTAGTAGGCCATCGGCCCGTGCCCCTTGGACAGCAGGAACCGGTCCCGTCCGGGGTCCCGCGCGCTGTCCGGCCCGACCCGCAGCACCCGGTCGTACAGCACCCACAGGGCGTCGAGGGTGGAGGTGGCGGCGGGGCCGTGCTTCTCGTCCCCGGTCATGAGGGCCATCAGGCGGCCCAGGTCCTCGTAGCGGAAACCGGTGTCCGCGGTCGCGTGTGTCATACGAGAACCATCGGACCTCAAGCGGACTTGAGGTCAACCCCCGCCGGTCCGGCCCGCCGCGCCCACCCGGCCCGCGAAAGGTGCGCGCGACTACCCGGGGAAGTGAGGTATGGTTCTCATGCCGGTTGAGCCGGGGAGAAACCCCAGGTCAGCGGCATCGGGACGTGGCGCAGCTTGGTAGCGCACTTGACTGGGGGTCAAGGGGTCGCAGGTTCAAATCCTGTCGTCCCGACTGTGCGGAAACGCAGGTCGGAGGCCGTTCTCTCATAATGAGAGGGCGGCCTTTCGCATGCCCGGAGGCGTTCCCGCGGGCGCGGTCGTGGGGTCATTCCGACAGTCCGATAGCATGTTCGGCCTTATAGCGATCGCGTCGAAACAATGAACATCGGCTGAAAATTGATATCTGCGGTATCGCGCGTGTTGTCCGGACGAACCGGCGGAGCGGAGCCGCCCGTGTGGCGTCGGCCCCGGGTCGTGCTGTGGGCCGTCGTCGCCTCGGTGGGGCTGGCCTTTCTCGTGGCGCTGGAGATCGCCTCGCGCCATTACGGCACGCCGGGGCCGATCACCGCCCAGGCGCGCGAGGTGATCTTCCCGCCGAAGTCGGGGACCGTGCTCTACGCCGCCATGACGCTGATGCTCGTGGTGCTCACCTGGCGGCAGCGGTTCCTCGCCGTCGGCGCCGCCGTCGCCATCGACCTGGTCTTCTGGCTGGTGCGCTGGGCGGCCGGGGCGCCGACGATGTTCGGCAACGGGGCGCTGATCGTCACCCTGGCCTGCGCCGTCATCGCCCTCACGCGCCGCACCGGCCGCGAGCGCGTCCTGTTGCTCCAGGGGGTGGGGCTGGCCCTGCTGCTGGTGGCCGGCCGGAAGACCGGCTACACCTGGCTGGAGATCACCGCCAGGACCCGGCCGATGGTGCTCGACCAGTACATCGCCACCGCCGACCACGCGCTGGGCAACCCCTCCTGGGTGGCCGGCCAGCTCGTCCGGGCCAGTGGCGCCGTCGGCGCGCACGTCCTGGAATGGGTCTACATCCAGCTCGCGGTGGGCGCGGTCGTCGTCGCCCTGTACCAGCTGCGCAAGGTGGCCGTGGAACGCCGCTTCCCCACCCACCACCTGGTCCGCACCTTCCTCGTGATCGGGCTGCTCGGCCCCGGCATCTACATGATCTACCCGGTGGTAGGCCCGGTCTTCGCCTACGGGGCCGACGGGGGCCAGTTCGCGCTCGCGGACCTCTGGCCGAACACCCCGCCGCCGCTCGGCACCCCGCAGGCGATGCTCTTCGACGGGGTCACCCCGCGCAACTGCATGCCCAGCCTCCACACGGCCTGGGCCACCGCCATCTTCATCCACTCCCGCAAGG
The DNA here is from genome assembly GCF_040636215.1 of Streptomyces sp. NPDC006687. Lineage (NCBI taxonomy): Bacteria > Bacillati > Actinomycetota > Actinomycetes > Kitasatosporales > Streptomycetaceae > Streptomyces > Streptomyces sp. NPDC006687. Next base: position 8,699 of record NZ_JBEYJJ010000009.1, read on the forward strand.
GCCCCCGCGCCCTGCGCTTCCTCGGCGCCTTCTGGCTGGTGGCCACCCTCGGCGCGACGCTCGGCTTCGGCTACCACTACGGCGCGGACATCCTCGCCGGAGTGGTGTTCACGGTGACGATCGAAGCGGCGCTGCGCGCCTTCGACCGCCGCGGCGACCGGCGGGGCGTCCTGCTCGCCTGTTACGGCGCGACGGTCTTCACCGCGCTGCTGCTCTCGTACCGCTTCCTGCCGCAGGAACTCGCCGCGCTGCCGTGGCTGACCGGGCCGCTGCTCGTGCTGGCCGTGGCCTCGGTGGTCTACGGCTACCTGCGCACCGTCCGGCTCTGGGAGCGCGAGGTCCGGCCGGCGGCCGTGCCGCGGCCCCGGCGTGAGACGCAGCCCGAACTGGTCTGAGCCGCGGGGTCCCCGTCGGCGGGCTCGGACGGGGCGTCGTCGAGCAGGCCCGCCCGCAGGGTCTCCAGGGTCCGGGTGAGCAGCCGGGAGACGTGCATCTGCGAGATGCCGAGCCGTTCGCCGATCTGCGACTGGGTGAGCTCCTGGCCGAAACGCAGGGAAAGGATCTCCCGGTCCCGCTCGGAGAGCTCCGCCAGCAGCGGCTTGAGGGACTCCAGGCACTCGATGCGCTCGTAGACCGGCTCCTCCTCGCCCAGCGGGCGCTGGGCCGTGCCGGAGTCGGCGTCCTCCTGCGCCGGGGCGTCCAGCGAGCGCGAGGCGTACACCTGGGCGGCCCGGCGGCCCTCGGCCAGCTCGGCCTCGGTCAGTCCGAGCCGGTCGGCCAGCTCGGCGTCGGTGGCGCCGCGGCCCAGGTCCTGCTCCATCTCGTCGGACGCCTTGGCCAGGTTCAGGCGCAGTTCCTGGAGCCGGCGCGGGACCTTCACGGCCCAGCTGGTGTCACGGAAGAAGCGTTTGATCTCGCCGGTGACGGTGGGCAGCGCGAAGGTGGTGAACTCCACCCCCCGGGCGACGTCGTACCGGTTGATGGCCTTGATCAGGCCGATCGTGCCGACCTGCACGATGTCCTCGAAGGGCTCGCTGCGCCCGCGGAACCGGCGCGCCGCGTACTTCACCAGGCTGAGGTTCAGCTCGACCAGGGTGTTGCGCACGTACGAGTACTCGGGCGTCCCCTCCTCCAGGGAGCCCAGCCGGCGGAACAGGGACCGCGACAGGGTCCGGGCGTCGGCGGTGCTCGCCTTGAGCGGCTCGGCCAGAAGGTCCGCCACCGGCTCCTCCAGGGGCGTCGCCGGGGAGCCCTGCGGCGGGTGCTGGATACGGGTCCGCTGGATGCGGGTCTGCTGGATTCGAGTCATGGAACGGCCCTCCGGTCCATGTAGGCATCAGAAGATTCATACCCAGTTCATCCCGATATCGACCATTTTGTTATCTAGGAGTGCCTCACGACACCCGCACGACCACCAGACTGGTGTCGTCGTCGGTGTCCCCCAGGACCGAGGACATCAGCCGGTCCGCCAGCTCCTCCGCAGGTCCGGGCCGCAGCCCCTGGGCCGCCGCGCGCAGCGCCTCCATGCTCTCGTCCAGTCCCACGTGCCGGCGCTCGATGAACCCGTCCGTGTACAGCAGCAGGGTGTCGCCCGAGCGCAGCCGGGTGTGGTGCTGCCGGTACGCCGCCCCCGGCATGGCGCCCAGCAGGATGTTGGACGCGCCCTCCATGAAGCGGGCCCGCCCGCCGCGCAGCAGCAGGATCGGCGGGTGGCCGGCACCCGACCAGAGCAGCGAACGGTCCGCCGGGTCGAACAGGGCGCACACGGCCGTCGCCGTCGGCTGGCCGGGGGTGCGCAGGGTCACCTCGTTGAGCCACTCCATCAGCCGCGCCGGGGGGTTCCCGGTGAACGCCAGGCCGTGCAGCGCCCCCCGCAGGGCGATCATGGCCGTGGCCGACTCGATGCCGTGCCCGGCGATGTCACCCACCGTGACCAGCGCCTTCCCGTCGGGCAGCGACTGCACGTCGTACCAGTCGCCGCCCACCCGGTACTCCACGGCGGCCGGCCGGTAGCGGGCCGCCACCCGCAGCCCGGGCGGGGTCTCCAGCGTGGGGGCCTCCGGGACGATGGCGTGCTGGAGGCCCAGCACCAGGTGGTCGCGCAGCTCGGCCTCGGTCCGCGCGATGGACAGCTGGTCGTAGGTGGCCGTGAGCGCGACCTCCGTGTGGTGCTGCGCCGAGACGTCCTGGAACACGCCGACGATTCCGGTCAGCGCACTGCCCGTGAGCACCGGCTCGGCCGCCACCCGCACCCGGCGCACCCCGCCGCCGGGCCGCACGACCCGCACCAGGACCTGGCCGCCCTCGTGCCGGTCGGTGAGCGAGGCCAGCAGGGTGCCCAGGCGCCCCGTGTCCTCGGGGTGCACCCGCGCCGCCAGGGCCCGCAGCGGCACCGGGGGGTCCTCGGGGTGCAGCCCGAAGACCGGGTAGGCGTGCGCGCTCCACTGCGTGGTACCCGTGACGAGGTCCTCCTCGAAGACCGCCAGCTGGTCCAGCCGCGCCAGCGCCCGGGTCACCGCGGGGCCCCGCCGGTCATCGGCGTGCCACATCACCACGGCCCGCCCGCGTCCCAGGGGCAGCACCCGTACCTCGGCCATCTGGGGCCCCGCCGCCGGACCCCCCGCCTTCCCGGGCCGCGCGTTCGAGGGGGCGGCCGGCAGCACGCGGGCGTACTGCGGGGCGCCGGTGGCGTTCGCCCGCGCGAGCAGCCCGGTCAGCTCCTCGTAGACGGAGGGGAAGAGCTGGGCGACGGGCCGCCCGAGCGGCGGCGGGAGCGGACCGAGGGCCCGTACGGCGGCCGGGTTGAGGTACTCCAGGGTGTGCGCGCGGCCGAAGCCCCCGGCCTCGCGGTCCCCGTCGGGTACGGCCATGCTGACCACCATCGCCGGCAGCACCAGCTCCGCCAGGACGGCGGTGAGCCGCGGCGGCATGGCCGAGCCGGAGTCCCCGAGGCCGAGCACCTGCCCGGCCGGGCGGCACAGGGCGGCGACGGCGTTCCGTACCGCCGTGTCCAGGGCCCGCGCACGGGGCCACACCACCAGGGCCAGTCCCACGGTCCGGCCCCCGCGCTCCAGCGGGACCAGCCCCCGGGCCGCGTCGGCGGCCGGACCGGGCAGCCGGCCCTCCGCCCCCGGCCCGTCGGGGAACCACGCGGGCAGGCCGACCCTCAGCGTCCGGTGCAGCGGGCCGCCGGTCTCGGGCGGGACCCACTGCCAGTGCGCCGCCTCCAGCGGGGTGGCCCCGGCCTGCCCGGCCAGGTGCAGGCAGTCGGTCTCCGTACGCCGCCACAGGTAGACGGACTCCGCCCCGAGCCGCCGCAGCCCGCCTTCCAGCAGCGCCGAGGCCGCGCCGTCGGCGGTGTCGGAGGTCTGCACGGCGGTCGTTCCCCGCCGGATCCGTCGGGCCTCCGCCGTCGGAACGCCGGAAGCCTGCCCCGGCAGCGGGTCGCCGCCGGCGTCCGGGCCGGCGGCCGCGTTGAGGATGTCCGCCGCGAGGTCCGTCGCGCTCAGCCCGGTCGACACCGCCAGCCGGAGCAGGTGGTCGGACGCCTCGCCCGGCGACAGCGACAGCTGGGCCATCAGCGCCCCGCACGCCAGGTCCAGGAGGCGGCGCCGGGCCCGGTCGGCGTGCAGGACCGCCACCTCGGCCGTCAGGTCCGCGACGGCCGAGGAGAGTCCGCTCTCGGGCAGGGCCATACCGGTTCCTCAGCGGGGTGTCAGCCAGGTGCGCAGGGCGGTCAGCAGCCGGTCGGGGGCCACGGGCTTGACCACGTAGTCCGACGCCCCGGCGGCCAGCGCCTCCGCCCGGTCGCCCGGCATCGCCTTCGCGGTCACCACCACCACCGGCAGCTCCTTCAGCCCGGGCATGGCGCGGATGGCCCGGGTGGTGGCGTAGCCGTCGAGCCCGGCCATCATCAGGTCCATCACCACCAGCTCCACCTCCCGGTGCGCGGCCAGCAGCTTGATCCCGGCCTCGCCGTTGTCGGCGGTCAGCACCTGCATGCCCGCCGACTTGAGCAGCTCGGTGAGGGCGTACACGTTGCGGGTGTCGTCGTCGACCAGCAGCACCGTCCGGTCCCGCAGGCCCTCGTCGTCCACCGGCGCCGCGAAGGGGGCCGCGGGGGCTTCCTCGCCCCGCTCCTCGGCCGCCCCGCCCGGGACCGACCCGGACTGCGCCCTGAGGTCGTGCTCCGGAAGGTAGAGCGTGAAGCAGCTGCCCTGGCCCATCGTGCTCTCGGCGGTGATGGTCCCGCCGAGCAGCCGGGAGACCTCGCGGCTGATGGACAGGCCCAGCCCGGTGCCGCCGTACGCCCGGTCGGCGCCGCTGTCGCCCTGCTGGAAGGCGTCGAAGACGGATTCCAGCTGTTCCGGGGCGATGCCGATGCCGGTGTCGATGACCCGGAAGGCGAGCACGGGCCCCGCACGGCGCAGCGGTTCGGGCACCTCCTGCGCGGTGGCGTGCTGGACGCGCAGGGTGACCCCGCCGGTCCGGGTGAACTTCAGGGCGTTGGAGACCAGGTTGCGCAGCACCTGGCGCAGCCGGGCCTCGTCGGTGACCAGTCCCTCGCCCGCCGACGGCGCCCGGCTGACGGTGAACTCCAGCCCCCGCTCGTCCGCGACCGGCCGGAAGGTGACGTCCACGTAGTCCAGGACGCGCTGGAGGGAGACCGGCTCCGGGTGTACGTCCATCCGCCCGGCCTCCACCTTCGACAGGTCGAGGATGTCGTTGATCAGCTGGAGCAGGTCCGAGCCGGCCGAGTGGATCACGGCCGCGTAGTCCGCCTGCTTCTCGGACAGGTTCCCCTCGGAGTTCTGGGCGAGGAGCTGGGCGAGGATCAGCAGGCTGTTGAGCGGGGTGCGCAGCTCGTGGCTCATCTTGGCCAGGAACTCCGACTTGTAGAGGGAGGCGCGGGCCAGTTCCTGGGCGCGTTCCTCCAACTCCTGGCGGGCCTGCTCGATCTGGTGGTTCTTCCGCTCGATGTCGCGGTTGCGGTCGGCCAGCAGGGCTGCCTTGTCCTGGAGTTCGGCGTTGCTGCGCTGGAGTTCGCGCTGGCGGGACTGGAGTTCCCCGGACCGGGCGCTCAGCTCCGCCGTCAGCAGCTGGGAGCGCTCCAGCAGCTCGTCGGTGCGGGCGTTGGCGGTCAGCGAGCTGACGTTGACCCCGAGCAGTTCGGTGAACTGCTCCAGGAAGTCGCGGTGCAGGGGTGCGAACGGGCGCAGGGAGGCCAGCTCCAGGGCGCCGAGCACCTGCCCCTCGAAGACGATGGGCAGCACGATCAGCGTGCAGGGGTCGGCGGAGCCCGTTCCGGTGAGGACCGGCGCGTACCCCGGCGGGAGCCCGTCCACCACGAGCACCCGGTGGTCGGCGGCCGCCTGGCCCACCAGGGACTGGCCCACGCGGAAGCGGCGGGGACCGGCCGAGGGGTCGTCGGGCAGCCCGTACGAGGCGATCGCGACGAGCTCGGCCCCGGCGGCGGCACCCCCGTCGGGGCCGTCCTGCGCCAGGAAGAAGCAGCCGTACTGCGCGTGGACCAGCGGCGGCACCTCCCGCATGACCAGCTCGGCCACCGTGGTCAGGTCGCGGCGGCCCTGGATCTGGCCGGAGATCCGCGCCAGCTGGGTCTTGAGCCAGTCCTTCTCCTCGTTGGCCCGGGTGGTGTCCCGCAACGACTCCACCATGGAGTTGATGTTGTCCTTGAGGGCGCCCACCTCACCGGGGGCCTCGACGGTGACGGTACGGGTCAGGTCGCCGCGTGCCACGGCGCTGGTGACCTCGGCGATCGCCCGTACCTGGCGGGTGAGGTTGCCCGCCAGCTCGTTGACGTTCTCGGTGAGCCGGCACCAGGTGCCGGACACGTCCGCCACCTCCGCCTGGCCGCCGAGCCGCCCCTCGCTGCCGACCTCCCGGGCCACCCGGGTCACCTCGGCCGCGAAGGAGCCCAGCTGGTCGACCATCGTGTTGATGGTGGTCTTCAGCTCCAGGATCTCCCCGCGCGCGTCCACCCTGATCTTCTGGGTCAGGTCGCCCCGGGCCACCGCCGTGGCCACCTCGGAGATGTTGCGCACCTGCGAGGTCAGGTTGTCGGCCATGCTGTTGACGGCGTCGGTGAGCTCGCGCCAGACGCCCCCGACGGGAGGCACCCGCGCCTGGCCCCCGAGCCGGCCCTCGCCGCCGACCTCCTGGGCCACCCGGGTGACCTCGGTCGTCACCTGGGACAGCTGGGCCACCATGCCGTTGAAGACCGACGCGATGTTCCCGGGCAGGCCGCCGCCGTCCTCCGGCAGCCGGATGTCCAGATTGCCGTCGCGGACGGCCGTCAGGCCCGCCAGCAACTGCTCCAGCGTTCTGTCTGTCTCGTCCATGGCCAGTCCCGTAGTGGAGCCGTCGCCTCCACTGTGACACGGGTCGGCCCCGCCCACCGTCCTACACCGAGGCGGTGGCGGCGGCGAGCTCGTCGACGACCGCGGTGAGGCTGCCGTGCCGGCGCAGCACGGCGCGCTGCCGGTCGGCCCCGCTGCCCGCCAGCCGCAGCCGGCGCAGCAGGTCCTCCACCAGGGCCAGGTCCCCGGTGGCTTCCAGCCCCGGCGCCGCGCGGGCCAGGAGCCGGTCCACCAGGGTGCCGGCGGGCAGCCGTGCGCCCGTGACGGGGTCCAGGCCCCAGCCGTGGAGCCCGTCGGTCGCGGCGAGCTCGTGCGCGGCCCGCAGCCGCCGGTCGGAGACCTCCGGGGGCGGCTGGTGGCGTTCCTCCTCGTCGAGCAGGTCCTGGGCGAGGCCGCGTACGAGGGCGGCCAGCAGGACCACCGTGTCGAGGTCGGCGTTGGAATCCGCGACGCGGATCTCCAGGGTGGGCACGTGCTCGGAGGGGCGGGCGTACCAGTACAGCATCCGCCGGTCCATCAGGATCCGGTGCTCGACCAGGGCCCCCACGTACGCCTCGTACTGCGCTTCCCGCATCACGGGGGCGGGGCCGACGGTGGGCCAGCGGGAGAACTCCTTGAAGCGCCAGCTGTCGAAGCCGGTGTCACGGCCCAGGATGAAGGGGGAGTTGCCGGTGAGGGACTGCAGCACCGGCAGCCAGGGGCGCATCCGGTGGGACAGGGCCAGGGCGGTGGCCCGGTCCAGGGTGCCGACGTGGACGTGGCAGCCGCAGACCAGGCCGTCGTAGTGGCCGACGAGCGAGGCGAACGCCGTGGCCATACGCCGGTAGCGGTCGGTGTCGGATACGGCCAGCGGCCGGGTGGGCGGCACCGCCGGGGTCCCCGACGCCACCAGCAGGCAACCGTTCTCGGCGGCGGCCGCGCCGGCGGTGCGCCGCAACCACGCCAGCTCGGCCCGTAGCGCGGCCAGGTCGGCGACGGGCCGGGTGCACACCTCCACCTGGGCGGCGAAGAACTCCCTCTGCACCTGCTCCCCGAGCTCCCCGGCGGCCGCCGCGATCACGGCGGCCGCCCGGTCGGCCGGACGCCTGCTGGAGCGGTCGACCAGCAGGAACTCCTCCTCCACTCCCACCGTCAGCGCACGCATCGGGGCTCTCCTCGCTCTGGGCCCCGCGCCTACCCGCACACGCGGTGCGCAGTCGTGCGGGGCGGGGGTCCTGCGGGGGCTGGTCAGCGGTCGTCACGCATGTCGTCGAGATCCCGTTCGGTCAGGTCCCGCATCACCTCGCGCAGGGTCGCGTCCTCCCGGCCCCGCTCGTGTGCCACCTCCTCGGGAGTGCGCGGCCGCCCGCCGGTCTTCGGCTGTCCGCGGCCCCGGGCCGCCCCGCCCTGTGGCTCGCCCCGTCGTCTGTCCGCCATGACGCACGCTCCTCACGCCCCCTGCCCACACCCCCTCGGGGCTGTTTTCCGCTGCTATGAACGTACTTCTTCACGTTTGTCCGCGCCGCCCCCGGGCAAACGCCCGCATGCCGCCCCGTGGTCCTGAGCCCGGGGCGGACCAGTTGGGCGGCCCGGGAGGCGGCCGGACGCGGGGCGGCAGACGATGGAGTCGAGACCGGGCTTCCCGCCGGTCCGCCCGGACCGGCCGGGCGCCCCGACGGGCCGCCACCGGGCATGGGGTGCGTGCCGTATGGACGAGGACCTCCAGGTCGAGGACCTGTTCGACAGCGCGGCGCAGGCCGCGGGCGGCTGGCTGGGCTCCCTGCCCGTCGCCCTGGTGGCCACCAGCGCCACGGGCACGATCGTGCGCTGGAACCAGGTCGCGCAGGAACTCCTCGGCTACACCCCGCCACAGATGCTGGGCCACAACATCGCCGACCTCCTCCACCCGGGATCCGACCGCAGCCTGGGCCGCACCCTGTGGGAGACGGCCGCCGCCGGCCGGGGCGTGATGGGCACGGTGACCGCCTGGCACCGCGACGGGCACCCGATGGAGCTGGAGATATGGGCCTCGCCGGTGGCCGACCGGCAGGGGCACGGCTCCCCCACGATGCTGGTCTTCGCCGCCGACGCCCCCGCCGCCCGGCGGATCAGGGGCTCCTCGGCGGTGTGGGACGGCCTGTTCGCCCGCTCGCCCGTCGGGATCGCCGTCCTCGACACCCAGCTGAGGTTCCTCCAGGTCAACGCGGCCCTCGAAGCGATGAACGGGCTGCCGGAGTCCGCCCATGTGGGCCGCCGCCTCGCCGAGATCCTCCCGGCGGTCAACGCCCGCGACATGGAGGACGCCATGCGCCGGGTCCTGGAGACCGGCGAGCCGGTCCTCGACCTCCGCCGCGTCGGACGCACCCCCGCCGAACCGGACCACGACCGGGTGTGGTCCTGCTCCTACGTCCGGGTGGAGGACCCCGCCCACATGCCCATCGGGGTCATCGCCTCCCTGGTCGACATCACCGAGCAGCAGCGCGACCACGTCGAGGCGGCAGCGGGCCGCCGGCGGCTCGGCCTGCTCAGCGAGGCCAGCATCCGGATGGGCTCCAGCCTGGACCTGGAACGCACCGCGCAGGAGCTCGCCGACCTCGCCGTCCCCCGCCTCGCCGACGCCGTCACCGTCGACGTCCTCGAAGCCCTGGCCCGCGGCGAGGAGCCGGGCGGGGGACTCGCCGCAGGCGTGGCCCTGCGGCGGCTGGGCCGGGCACCGCTCGGCGGCTCCCGGGTGACGGACGTCCTCGCGCCCCTCGGCCGGACCCTCCTCTTCCCCGCCGCCGCCCCCTATACCCAGGCCCTCGCCGGCCGCCAGCCCTTCCTGGTGGCGCGCCTCGACGAACAGGCCGTCGCCTCCGCCGCCCGGTACACGGCCAGGCCCGCGCGGCTGGTGGAGGCGGGGGTGCACTCCTGCGTCATGGCCCCGCTCGTGGCCCGGGACCGGGTGCTGGGCGTCGCCAGCTTCTACCGCACCCGGCCGGCGGGACGGGCCGGCTCCTCGGGCCCCGCCGGCCCCCTGGACCGCCAGGACCGCCTGGGCCCCTTCGGCGCCGAGGACGTCACCCTCGCCTCCGAACTCGCCGCCCGCGCGGCCCTCAGCATCGACAACGCCCGGCTCTACCACCGCGAGCACGAGACCGCCGTCATCCTCCAGCGCAGCATGCTGCCCCAGCACATCAGCCCGCCGGCGGGTATCGCCGTCAGCCACCGCTACCTGCCCGCGAGCGATGTCAACGAGGTCGGCGGCGACTGGTACGACGTGCTGCCCCTGGCCGGCGGCAAGGCCGCGCTGCTGATCGGGGACGTGATGGGCCACGGCATCGGGGCCGCCGCCGTCATGGGCCGCCTGTCGGCCTCCGTACGCTGCCTCGCCCGTCTGGACCTGTCGCCCGTACGCCTGCTGCACGAGCTGGAGGCGGTCCTCGCCGACCTCGCCGAGCCGATGCTGGCCACCTTCCTGTACGTGGTGGTCGACCCCGCCGCGGGCCGCTGCACGGTCACCCGGGCCGGCCACCCGCCGCCCGTCCTCGCCCTTCCCGACGGCTCCGTCCGGATCCTCGACACCCCGCCCGGCGTGCCCCTCGGCGTCGGGGGCATCGCCTTCACGCCGACCGAGGCCGAGGTGCCCCCGGGCAGCCTCCTCGTCCTCTACACCGACGGGCTGATCGAGGCGCGCGGCTGCGACCTGGACGAACGGCTGGCGGAACTCGCCCAGCTCCTGGCGGACCCGCAGCGGCAGCTGGACCACGTCTGCGACTCGCTGATCACCCACCTGGTCCCGGCCGCGGCGGACGACGACATCGCCCTCCTCGTCGCGCGGGTCGGCGACTAGGCCGTCTCTTCCGGATCTTGTCTGACCCGCAAGATCCGGAAGAGAAGAACCAGGAGGGCGATGCCGGGGATCAGCGGGTGCCGAGGAGGCCGTTCATACGGGTGATCTCGGCGCTCTGGGAGGCGATGACCGAGGCGGCCATGTCCTTGGCCGGCTGGTACGCCCCGTCCGTCTGCTCGGTCCGGGCCATGGCGACGGCGCCCTCGTGGTGCTTGACCATCAGCTGGAGGAAGGCCGTGTCGAAGGCCCTGCCGGACTTCCGGCCGAGCTGCTCCGTCTCCTCGCCCGTCATCATCCCGGACATCGAGTGGCCCGCGTGGCCGCCCTGGGCCTGCTCGCCCCAGGAGGCCAGCCAGCCGGACAGCGTCGTGATCTCCGGGTCCTGGGCCTTCCTGATCTCGTCGGCCAGCGTCTTCACCTCGGACGACTCGGCGCGGGTCGCCGCGAGCGAGGCCATCTCCAGGGCCTGGCGGTGATGGGGGATCATGCCCTGGGCGAAGGCGGTGTCGGCGGCGTTGTGCGCGGCCGCGCCGCCGACGGAGGCCGACGGGGTCGCGGAGCCCGCATGGCCGGCGCCGTGCCCGGAGCCGGCGGTGTCGGACGCCTGGCCGCAGGCGGCGAGGACGAGGGCGGCGGTGACGGCGGCGGCCGGGGCGGCGGCGCGGCGGATGAGGGAACGCGTGACGTACATGGTGGTGCTTCTCCTGTGCTGAGAGGTGTCGGAACGGGCTCGGCCGGCGAGAACGCCGGGGGAGCCGCCCTATATGCGCAGGAGCTGGAGTTCGCTGAGGGAGGGAGGCGCGCGCCCGTGCGCCCGCGCCCCGGGCGGCGCGGCGAGCGCGGCGGCGGCCTCGGCGGGGACGCCGCCGGGCGCGGGGGAGAGGGCGGGCAGGACGGGGGCGCCGCTGATCCCGGAGGCCGCGCAGGCGGCGTCGGCGTGCTCGGCGTGGCCGCCGCCGTGGGGGGTACCGCCCGTGCGGGCCGGCCCGCGGTCGTCGCCGGGCGGCTCGGGGGCCGTGACGGGGGCGGCCGGGGTCCCGGCGTGCCCCGCCGTGTGGGCGGGCCCGCGGGCGGCGCCGGGCGGCTGGGGGGCCGTGGCTCCGGCGTGGTGTGCGGCGCCCGTGTGAGCGGTGGCGGTGGGGCGGGGGAGGGTGCCCGGGGCCAGGCCGTGCATGGCCAGCAGGCCCGTGAGGACCGCCAGGACGAGGAGCAGGAAGGCCGGTGCCGCCTCGGCGGGCCCCGCCCCTCCTCGTTCCGCCCGTGTACGCATGCCGGGCATCGTATGCGACGCGGCCCCGCATACTCCCCCGGGGTAGGCGGGCGGGGGAGGATCAGACGGGCCGGCCCCGGTGGAGCTCCAGGGGGCCGGTGCCCTCCGCGAGGGCCTTGAGGCATGCCTTGATCTGCCGGCGCAGATGCGGTTTCACCAGCTCGCGCAGGTCCCCGCGGCGGGCGGTGCGCCACTCCAGCAGCTCCGTGGGCTCCAGCCGGATCCGGCTCAGCGCCGCCGCGTCGAGCACCCCGCCGTCGTACAGGAACCGCACCCGCGCCGGGTATCCCGGACGGTGGGACCAGTTGACGGCCAGGAGGCGGCCCGGCGCCCGGTCCAGCCCGATCTCCTCGCGGACCTCCCGTGCGGCGGCGGCCCGGGGCGTCTCCCCGAGATCGCTGTCGACCCCGCCTCCGGGCAGCAGCCACCGGCCCGGCTCGCCGTAGCCGGGCCGGACGAGCAGCACCCCGCCGGCCCCGTCGGTGAAGAGCACGTTCGCCGCGGTGAGGGCCTTCGGCCGGGCGGCCCGGTGGGCGGCGGCCTCGTAGCCGCCCGCCTGTTCGCGGGCCGCCCGGTCCGCCGGGTCGAGGCCGGCCGGGGAGCCGGGCTGGACGACCCCCTCGACCAGGTGCGCGAAGGAGCCCGAGTACAGCGCGGCCAGCGCGGCGCGCAGCCGGGGAGCGAGCCGGGCGGGCAGCTGCCGCACCGCCTCCTCGGGGGAGAGCCAGCGGGCCTCGGTGACCTCCCCGTCGGGGAAGGACAGCGCCCCGGCCCGCTCGGCGGAGAGCGGTCCCACCAGGTACAGGTGCACCACGAGCGAGCGCCCGAGCGCGCCGGGCGCGCAGGAGTCCACCGCGAGCAGCCGGCCGGCCGGCACGGCCAGGTCCAGCTCCTCCCTCAGCTCCCGCGCGAGCCCCTCCTCCGGCGTCTCACCCTCCTCCACCGTGCCGCCGGGCAGTTCGCGGCCGTCCTTGTAGGAAGGAGTGAGGACGAGGACCCGCCCGGCCGTGTCCAGGACGATCCCGGTCGCGGCGACGAGCGGGGACGGCTGGGCGGCGTAGTAGGCGCGCAGGGCCTCGGGCGACGGTCGGTCGGGCACGGTGACGGCTCCAGGTGTCGGCGGGGCGGCCGTGAGGGCCGCGCCTGACGGAATCAGTACCACGTCCCCGTCTGGCAGCCCGCGCCCTCAGGCCCGGGCCAGGAGCATGCCGCCCATCGTGACCATGGTCGCGGCCACCAGCCCGTCCAGCACCCGCCAGGCCCCCGGCTTCGCCAGCAGCCCGCTCAGCAGCCGGGCACCGTAGCCGAGCGTGGTGAACCAGGTCAGGCTCGCCAGGACGGCGCCGGCCCCGAAGGCCCAGCGCAGATCGCCCCGGTCGGCGGCCAGCGAGCCCACCAGCAGGACGGTGTCCAGGTAGACGTGCGGGTTGAGCCAGGTCATGGCCAGGCAGGTCAGCACGGCCGCGCGCGCCGACCCGGAGGCGGCGCCCCCGGCGGTGAGGGCCGCGCCCGGGGCGGGGCGCAGCACCCGGCGGGCGGCGAGGATCCCGTAACAGACGAGGAAGCCGCCCCCGGCGATGCCGACGGCCGTCAGGGCGGCGGGCCAGGCCGTGACGAAGGCGCCGACGCCGCCCACGCCGAGGGCGATGAGGGCCGCGTCCGAGACGGCGCAGATGGCGACCACCCACAGCACGGCATGCCGGCGCGCGCCCTGCCGGAGCACGAAGGCGTTCTGCGCGCCGATGGCGACGATGAGGGAGAGGCCGGTGCCGAAGCCGGCCAGGAGCGCTGTGGTGATGCCGTTGTTCATGCCTCCGACCGTAGGCAGGGCGCGGCAATCAGTACAGCTAAAGATTTTTACGTACCCTTAGCGTTCGTGATGGACGAGCTTCCCCTGGACCAGGTGCGCACCCTCCTCGCGGTGGTGGACGAGGGCACCTTCGACGCGGCCGCCGCCGCCCTGCACGTGACCCCCTCCGCCGTGAGCCAGCGGGTGAAGGCCCTGGAACAGCGCACCGGGCGGGTCCTGCTGATGCGCACCAAACCGGTACGGGCCACCGAGTCGGGGGAAGTCGTGGTCCGCTTCGCCCGTCAGCTGGCCCGGTTGGAGCGTGACGCCCGCGCCGAGCTGGGGATGGGGACGGCCGACGGCCAGGGAGCGGTCCGGCTGCCGATCGCGGTGAACGCCGACTCCCTGGCGACCTGGTTCCTGCCCGTGCTCAGCCGGGTCCCGCAGGACCCGCCCGTCTGTTTCGAGCTGTACCGGGAGGACGAGTCCCACACCACGGCCCTGCTGCGCGAGGGCCAGGTGATGGCGGCCGTCACCTCCTCGCCGGACCCGGTGGCGGGATGCACCGTGCGCGCGCTGGGCCTGGCCCGCTACCTGCCCGTGGCCAGCCCCGGCTTCGCCGCCCGCCACCTGGGCGGGGACCCGGCGGTGGACCTGTGCGAGGCGCCGACCATCGTCTTCGACCGCCGCGACGACCTCCAGGACGCCTTCGTCCGCACGCTCACCGGGGACCCCTCGGGCGCCTCGGCCACCCGCCACCAGGTGCCGACCTCCGAGGGCTTCCGTGACGCGGTGGCGGCGGGGCTGGGCTGGGGCCTGGTACCGCAGCCGCAGGCGGAACCCTTGTTGCGCACGGGGGCGTTCGTACGGCTGACGCCGGGGCGGACGCTGGACGTGCCGCTGTACTGGCAGCAGTGGAAGCTGGACTCGCCCGCGCTGGCGGTGGTGGCCCGGCTGGTGGCCGAGACCGCCCGCACGGCGCTCCTGCCGCCCGGGCGGTCCGCCCCGGGTGCCCCCGCCGGGGACCGCTCGCGCTGATCCGGCCCCCGCCGACCCGGTGAACCCTGACGTGATCATGCCTCTACGCTTGGCTGCGGCAGGCCGTGGACGGACGGCCGGTGAGGGAACGGAGCGGGCGGTGCCGGTGCCATCGGAGCAGGCGAACGACGGAGACCTGGTCGGCAGGGCACTCGCGGGCCGCTACCGGGTGACCGCGGTGGTCGGCCGCGGCGGCATGGGCGTGGTCGCCCGGGCGGTCGACGAGGTCCTCGGCCGGGAGGTCGCCGTCAAGGTCCTGCGGGCCTACACCGACGCGAGCCCCGCCGAACTCGCCGACCTGCGGACCCGGATGCGGCGGGAGGCGCAGGCCGCCGCGCGGATCCGGCACGCCGGCGTGGTCACCGTGCACGACGTCACCGAGGAGCAGGGGCTCCCCGTCATCGTGATGGAACTCGTGGACGGCCCCTCGCTGGACGCGGTGGTCGAACGGCGGGGCGCGCTGGACCCGTACGAGGCGGCGGCGATCGGCGCGAAGCTGACGGACGCCCTGGACGCCGCCCACCGGGCCGGTGTCCTGCACCGGGACGTCAAGCCCGCCAACGTGCTGCTGGAGGAGGGCGGGCGGGTCGTCCTCACCGACTTCGGCATCGCCAGCATGCAGGCCCCCGACGACGAGGAACTGGCGAAGCTGACCCGCAGCGGGGAGATCGTCGGCTCCCTCGACTACCTGCCCCCGGAGCGGGCGCAGGGGCGGGAACCCGGGCCCGCCTCGGACATCTGGTCGCTGGGGATGACCCTGTACGCGGCGGTGGAGGGCGTGTCGCCGTTCCGCCGGACCTCGGTGTGGTCGACGCTCTCCGCGATCGTCGCCGACCCGCTGCCCGAGGCCCGCCGGGCGGGCCCGCTCGGGCCGGTGCTCCAGGCGCTGATGGCGAAGGACCCCGAGTCCCGTCCGACCGCCGGGCAGGCCCGCGCGCTGCTGGAGGCGGTGGCGAACGGCGGGGCCGGTGGGGCCTTCGAAGCCGACAGGGCCGGTGGGACCACTGGGGCCTTTGGAGCCGACCGGGCCGGTGGGGACGGTGGGGCCAATGGGGCTGGTGGGACTTACGGGCCCGGCGGGGCCAGTGCGGCAGCTGGGGCGGCCGGGCCGGTGGCCGGCGGCTTCGGGCCTGCGCCCACGGCCGCGTCCCCCCTCGCGCCCCCGCCCGCCGGCGCCGGAAGCGCCTCCGGACCGGCGACCGCGCGCGTCGCGGCGCCCGGGGCCGGGGCGCCCGCCGGTTTCGGGCCTGCGCCGGCGGCCGTCGGGCCCGGCGGCGCCGGATCGTTTCCGCAGCCGCCCCACGCCCCGTCCCCGTACGCCCCGTACCCCCCGCACGGCGGCGACGGTCCCCCGGGGCGGCAGCCGACGGGCCGGGCGCGGGGCCGGGGCCCGGCGGCGGTCGCCGTCGCCGTGGCCGCCGTCCTCGCCGCCGGAGGCGTCACGTACGCCCTCACCTCCACCGGCGACGGCAAGAAGGGTCACGCCACGGCCGCCACCCGGCCCGCCGCCACCCCCGCCCCACCGGCGGCCACCCGGCCCGGCACGGCGGGCCCGGCGCCGTCCGTCTCCCCGTCCCCGTCCGGCCCCTCCCCGAGCTCCTCCAAGAAGGGCACGGCCTCGCCCTCCCCGTCGGCGTCCCCGTCCGCCGCGGCCAAGCCGAAGCCCGTGCCGACGGGCTGCGCCGGCTGGACCCACAAGGACCCCAAGCCCGGGACCTACGGCTACATATCGGGCGACCACCACCTGCTCGCCGCGCCCTACCAGCAGTGCGCCCAGGGCAGCCTGGTCAAGAGCGGCACGAAGCTCTGGTACCACTGCTACGTCGTCAACTCGTACGGGAACCAGTGGACGTTCGTGCGCGTGGACGGCACCAACCAGACCGGCTGGCTCTACAACCGCGACCTCACCGGCCAGAAGGGTTCCTCCCCGGCCTGTTAGCCGCCCGCCCGCCCCCGCCCTAAGCTGCGGCCCATGGAGTCCTACACCATCGGCCAGGCGGCCCGGCTGCTCGGCGTCAGCGTCGACACCGCCCGCCGCTGGGCCGACGCCGAGCGTTTCCCCACCCGCCGCGAGGGCGCCCGCCGCATGGTCGACGGCCCGGACCTGGCGGCGTTCTGCGTCGAGGCGGCGAAGGAGGGGGCCGAGGGCGGGGAGGCCCCGTACACCTCGGCGCGCAACGCCTTCCCCGGCATCGTCACCGGCGTGAAGCTCGGCACCGTGGACGCCCAGGTCGAGATCCAGGCCGGACCGCACCGCGTCGTCTCCCTGCTGACCCGCGAGGCGGTGGAGGAGCTGGGCCTGGAGGTGGGCTCGCGGGCCACGGCGCGGGTCAAGTCCACCAGCGTCTTCATCGACCGGGGCTGACCTGCGGCGGGCCCTTTGGCGAGGCGGTGGCAGACTGGCCGCTGATCCGCCGAAGGGAAGTTCCTTGTCCATGTTCAACCATCTGCGCCGGGCCGTGCGCCGCGGCTACCGGCGGGCCGTCGACCTCAGCCACCCCGCCCGCTCGCCGCTGGGCAGCGCCGTGGTCAACTGCGTGGTGTACCAGGACGGCATCCGCCAGGACGGCTGCGCGGAGGTCGAGGAGGCGCTGCGCCGGGTGCGCAAGACGGGCCAGGGCTTCGTCTGGATCGGCCTGCACGAGCCCTCGCAGCTGGAGCTCGCCGGGCTCGCGGAGCTGCTCGGACTGCACCCGCTGGCCGTCGAGGACGCCGTCCACGCGCACCAGCGGCCCAAAGTGGAGCGCTACGACGAGACCCTCTTCGCGGTGTTCAAGACCGTCCGCTACGTCGAGCACGAGGAGCTGACGGCGACCAGCGAAGTGGTGGAGACCGGCGAGCTGATGGCCTTCGTCGGCGGGGACTTCGTCATCACCATCCGGCACGGCGGCCACGGCACCCTCGGCCCCGTCCGCGAGGCCCTGGAGGCCGAGCCGGACCAGCTGGCCAAGGGGCCGGCGGCCGTCCTGCACGCCATCGCCGACCATGTGGTCGACGACTACGTGGCCGTCACGGACGCGGTGCAGAGCGATATGGACGCCGTGGAGACGGCCGTGTTCAGCGAGCACGGCGCACGCGGCGACGCGGGCCGGATCTACCAGCTCAAGCGCGAACTCCTCGAACTGCGCCGGGCGGTGGCCCCGCTGGGGAGGCCGCTGGAACACCTCGCCACGCAGCCGATACCGGTCATCCCGGCGGAGGCCCGGGCGTACTTCCGCGATGTCGCCGACCATCTGACGCGCGCCACCGAGCAGATCGCGGCGTACGACGGGCTCCTCGACTCCGTACTCCAGGCGCATCTGGCCCAGGTGACGGTCGCTCAGAACGAGGACATGCGCAAGATCACGGCGTGGGCGGCGATCGTGGCGGTCCCGACGATGGTGTGCGGGGTCTACGGCATGAACTTCGACCACATGCCCGAGCTGCACTGGACGTACGGCTACCCGCTGGTCCTCGGGGTGATGGCGGTGGCCTGCTGGGTCATCCACCGCGGCTTCCGCCGCAACGGCTGGCTCTGAGTCCCCTTTGCGGACGGACGGCTTCCGGACAGGGGCCGTCCGAGGGGTTCTCTGCGCCTGCGAGGTCTGGTAGGAAAGTTTCCTAACGGAACACTCACGGCTCAACGCCCTTACGGAGGCCCTGTGTTCACCACCCGCCGTACCGCCATGACCCTCGGCGCCCTCCTCGGCGCCGCCCTCCTCACCGCCCCGGCCGCGGCCCAGGCCGCGCCCGCCGCGTTCGCCTCCCCGGTCCCGGCCGCCGCCCGTGCGGCGGCCGGACTGGACGACCCGGCGAAGAAGGACATCGCCATGCAGATCGTCTCCAGCGCGGAGAACTCCTCCCTCGACTGGAAGGCGCAGTACAAGTACATCGAGGACATACGCGACGGCCGCGGCTACACCGCCGGCATCATCGGCTTCTGCTCCGGCACGGGCGACATGCTCGACCTCGTCGAGTACTACACCCAGGTCAAGCCCGGCAACGTGCTCGCCAAGTACCTTCCCGCCCTGCGGAAGGTGGACGGCACCGACTCGCACAAGGGCCTGGACCCTAACTTCACCAAGGACTGGGCGAAGGCCGCCCAGGACCCGGAGTTCAGGAAGGCCCAGGACCACGAGCGCGACCGGGTCTACTTCGACCCCGCCGTCAAGCAGGGCAAGTCCGACGGCGTGGGCACCCTCGGCCAGTTCATCTACTACGACGCCATCGTCATGCACGGCGACGGCGGCGACTCCACCAGCTTCCGCAACATCCGCAAGCGGGCCCTGTCCAAGGCCAAGCCCCCGGCCCAGGGCGGCAACGAGACCACCTGGCTGAACGCCTTCCTCGACGCCCGGGTCTGGGCGATGAAGCAGGAGGAGGCGCACAGCGACACCAGCCGCGTCGACACCGCCCAGCGGGTCTTCCTCAGGAAGGGCAACCTGAACCTGAACACCCCGCTGGACTGGAAGGTGTACGGGGACTCCTTCCACATCGGCTGAGACCGAGGGGTCCAAGTGGCTTGAAGGCGCCGTAGGGAGGGAATGAAACCGGCCCCGCCCCGTTTTCGGGGCGGGTCGCAGGTTCCGTCCCAAGGGGGGCTCGTGAACTACTACCTCGATGTCATCAAGCGGTACGCCGACTTCCAGGGTCGAGCGCGCCGCCAGGAGTACTGGATGTTCCTGCTGTGGAACATCCCGATCGTCATCGTGCTGACGATCCTGGACTTCGCGCTCGGCAGCTACCCGGTCATCACCTGGATCTACACCCTCGCCGTGTTCCTCCCGTCCCTGGGGGTCTCGGTCCGCCGGCTGCACGACACCGGGAAGTCCGGCTGGTGGTACCTCGTCAGCCTGATCCCGTTCGTCGGCTTCATCTGGATGATCATCCTGATGGCCACCGAGGGTGACGCCGGCCCGAACGTGTACGGCCCGAACCCGAAGCAGATCGCCGCCTGATCCACCGCCGCACGACCCGTACGCCGTAGCGCCGTCACCGGCTCGTCACAGCCGGTGACGGCGCTTCCGCGTGCGGGCCGTGACACGCGTCTCGCTCGCGTTGCGGCAGGGGGCTGTCCTGACCGGGCCGATCACGAGATATCTTGATGTCGAGCAATGTTGCAGACGAGAGACGCAGACTGTGGAGCGGAGCATCCGGTGACTGACTCGACCATCATCTACACGCACACTGACGAGGCCCCGGCCCTCGCGACGTATTCCTTCCTGCCCGTGGTGCAGGCGTACGCGTCGACGGCCGGTGTGAATGTCGAGACCCGTGACATCTCCCTGGCCGGCCGGATCATCGCCCTCTTCCCGGAGTACCTCGAGGAGGGGCAGCGCATCGCCGACGCCCTCGCCGAGCTCGGTGAGCTGGCGAAGACCCCCGAGGCCAACATCATCAAGCTGCCCAACATCTCGGCCTCGATCCCGCAGCTGAAGGCCGCGATCGCCGAGCTCCAGGGCCAGGGCTACACCCTTCCGGACTACCCGGACGACCCGAAGAGCGACGAGGAGCGCGACATCCGCGCCCGCTACGACAAGGTCAAGGGCAGCGCCGTCAACCCGGTCCTGCGCGAGGGCAACTCCGACCGCCGCGCCCCCGCCTCGGTGAAGAACTACGCCAAGGCCCACCCGCACCGCATGGGTGCCTGGAGCCCCGAGTCGAAGACGAACGTCGCCACCATGGGCGCGAACGACTTCCGCTCCACCGAGAAGTCCGTCGTCGTCTCCGAGCCCGGCACCCTGCGCATCGAGCACGTGGCCGCCGACGGCGCCACCACCGTCCTGCGCGAGTCCGTACCGGTCCTCGCCGGCGAGGTCGTGGACGCGTCCGTCATGCACGCCGACGCGCTCCGCACCTTCCTCAACGACCAGATCGCCCGGGCCAAGTCCGAGGGCGTCCTGTTCTCCGTGCACCTCAAGGCCACGATGATGAAGGTCTCCGACCCGATCATCTTCGGCCACGTGGTCCGCGCCTTCCTCCCCAAGACCTTCGCCCGCTACGGCGAGACCCTGGCCGCCGCCGGCCTGTCCCCGAACGACGGCCTCGGCAGCATCCTGAGCGGCCTGGGCGCCCTCCCCGACGGCGACGCCATCAAGGCGTCGATCGACGCCGAGATCGCCGAGGGCCCGGCCCTGGCGATGGTCGACTCGGACAAGGGCATCACCAACCTGCACGTCCCGTCGGACGTCATCGTGGACGCCTCCATGCCGGCCATGATCCGCACCTCCGGCCACATGTGGGGCCCGGACGGTGCCGAGGCCGACACCCTCGCCGTCCTCCCCGACAGCAGCTACGCCGGCGTCTACCAGGCCGTCGTCGAGGACTGCCGCGCCCACGGCGCGTTCGACCCGTCCACCATGGGCTCGGTGCCGAACGTCGGCCTCATGGCCCAGAAGGCCGAGGAGTACGGCAGCCACGACAAGACCTTCGAGCTCGCCGCCGCGGGCACCGTCCGCGTCGTCGACGCCGCGGGCAACGTCCTCATCGAGCAGGAGGTCGCCGCCGGCGACATCTTCCGCGCCTGCCAGACCAAGGACCTGCCGATCCAGGACTGGGTCAAGCTCGCCGTCACCCGCGCCCGCGCCACCGGCGCCCCGGCCGTCTTCTGGCTGGACGAGACCCGCGCCCACGACGCGCAGCTGATCGCCAAGGTGCGGACGTACCTCGCCGAGCACGACACCGAGGGCCTGACCATCGAGATCCTCTCCCCGGTCGAGGCCACGAAGTACTCCCTGGAGCGCATCCGCCGCGGCGAGGACACCATCTCGGTGACCGGCAACGTGCTGCGCGACTACCTGACCGACCTCTTCCCCATCCTGGAGCTGGGCACCAGCGCCAAGATGCTGTCGGTCGTCCCGCTGATGGCGGGCGGCGGCCTCTTCGAGACGGGCGCCGGCGGCTCCGCCCCGAAGCACGTCCAGCAGCTGGTCAAGGAGAACTACCTGCGCTGGGACTCGCTCGGTGAGTTCTTCGCGCTGGCCGCCTCCTTCGAGCACCTGTCCACCACCACGGGCAACGCCCGCGCCCAGGTCCTGGCCGACACCCTCGACCGCGCCACCGGCACCTTCCTCAACGAGGACAAGTCGCCGACCCGTCGCCTCGGCGGCATCGACAACCGCGGCAGCCACTTCTACCTCGCCCTGTACTGGGCGCAGGAGCTGGCCGGCCAGAGCGACGACGCCCAGCTGGCGGCGGCCTTCGAGCCGCTCGCCAAGACGCTGGCCGAGCAGGAGCAGACCATCGTCTCCGAGCTCATCGCCGTCCAGGGCTCCCCGGCCGAGATCGGCGGCTACTACCAGCCCGACCCGGCCAAGGCCGAGGCCGTCATGCGCCCGTCGGCCACGCTGAACAAGGCTCTCGCCCTCCTGGGCTGACCCCGCGGGCCCCACGGCCACGGACCCGCCCCGACCGGCACGCAGCCGGCCGGGGCGGACCCGTATCCGCGACCCGGGAACGGTTGTCCCCGCCGCGTGGATCGGCTGTACTGCTGTGCAGCCCCCGGCGGGGCGGGCAGCTGGAAGGGGCTCGATGATGGCGGGTGACCGGTGGAACGGCGGGCGGGCGCATCGGCGACGCACGCGGCTGCGGGGGAGCAGGGTCTTACCGGCGGTGCTGCTCTCGCTCTTCCTGCTCGTCGGGCTCGGTGCCGCCACCGGGCTCGCCGGGGACCCCTCCGGGGCCGCCGCTCCGCGTTCCGGTGGGGCGCTGCCCTTCGACCTGCCCGGGCCGGCCGCGCTGCGGGCCGGGGAGGCGGGGAAGAAGCTGGTGTTCGCCCACTACTTCACCCCCTATCCGCTCTCCCTGGACAACGCGAGCGCCGAGAGCGACTACTACACCCGCAACTACCTCGACCCCGCGGGCGAGAACGGCAAGCACCAGCGGTACGGCGGCCTGTTGCGCGACCGGCCCCTGCCCGTCCCGCCCCAGGGCGGCGACTGGGAGTACGCCAACCTCCAGCGGGAGGTGCGTACCGCGCGTGACGCGGGGATCGACGGGTTCACCCTCGACCTGCTCTCCCTCTCCGGCAAGAACTGGGAGCGGGCCGGGCAGCTGATGCGGGCGGCCCACGCGGTGGACCCCGCCTTCCGGATCATGCTGATGCCCGACATGACCGCGCTGGACACCGACGACCCGGCCGTGCTCGCCGCGGCCGTCGCCACCCTCGCCGCATCCCCGGCCGCCCACCGGCTCGCCGACGGCCGTCTCGTCCTGTCGCCGTTCAAGGCGGAGCAGAAGGACCCCGGCTGGTGGAGCCGGATGCTCGGCACGCTGAGCAGCCGGCACGGTATCCGGACCGCCTTCGTCCCGCTGTTCCTCGACTTCGACGCCCACAGCGCGGCGTTCGCGCCGATCAGTTACGGGTTCTCCGAGTGGGGCAGCCGCAGTTACGCCGGCCAGGAGGGTGCCACCGCCGACGTGCGGCGGGCCCACGAGCTCGGCAAGGTCTGGATGCAGCCCGTGTCCGTCCAGGACTCCCGCCCCAACCAGGGCGTCTACGACGAGGCCGGCAACACCGCCACCCTGCGCTCCACCTGGAGCCACGCCATCGACGACGGCGCCGACTGGGTCCAGCTGACCACCTGGAACGACTACTCCGAGGGCAGCCAGTTCGCGCCCTCCCTGCACAACGGCTACGCCTACCTGGACCTCAGCTCGTACTACCTGACCCGCTTCAAGACCGGCCGCTGGCCCCCCGTCGTCCGCGACACCCTCTACCTCACCGCCCGCACCCAGTTCGCGGACACCGGCCCGACGGGCGCCCAGTCCCTGGTGATGTCCCTGCGCAAGGGCAGCGCCGAGGCCCGGGACACGGTCGAGGTGCTCAGCTTCCTGACCCGCCCCGGGACGATCCGTACCACCGTCGGCCGGACCGTCCGGGAGCAGCAGGCCCCGGCCGGGGTGCACTCCGCCCTGGTCCCGCTGGGACCGGGCATCAGCTCCGCCCGGCTGGTGCGCGACGGCAAGGCCACGGCGGCGGTGGAACTCCCGTACCCCGTCGACCGGGAGGTGCCCGTCCAGGACCTCCAGTACTACGCCGCGACGAGCGGCCGGCAGGGGTAGCACAGGCGTCGAAAAGGGGCGCCACGGGTGGCCCGCCAGGCCAATCCCGCCCAAGCGGCCCTTTCCCTCCGCCCCGGGCGCCCCGCATGCTGCCGGAGCCCGCCCACGAGGCCGGGCCCGCCCGCCGTCCCCGACCCGGAGGCCCCCGTGACCGAACCGAACGCCCCCTCCGCCTTCCCCGGCGGCCCCGCCCTCTTCCGGCTGGACCCCGCCGTCGCCCACCTCAACCACGGCTCGTACGGGGCGGTCCCGCTGCCCGTGCAGGAGGCCCAGCAGGCCCTGCTGACCGAGGCCCACGCCGACCCCGACGCCTTCTTCAACGGGGTCGCCGACCGGCTCACCGCAGCCCGCGGCCGGATCGCGGCGCGCCTGGGAGCGGACCCGGAGGGCCTGTCCTTCATCTCCAACGCCACCGAGGGCGCCAACCTCGCCCTCGACGCCATCCCCCTCGCCGAAGGCGACGAGATCCTGGTCACCGACCACGGCTACGGCACGGTCGTCGCCGCCGCGGCCCGCCGCGCCAAGGTCACCACCGTGGCCCTGGACCCCCGCCTCCCCGACGAGGACGCCGTACGGGAGGCCGTACTGGCCGGGGTCACGCCCCGCACCAAGGTGGCCGTGCTCGACCACATCAGCTCACCCACCGCCCGCCTCATCGCCGGCCCCCGGCTCCTGGCCGACCTCGCCGCGCGCGGGATCACCACCGTCGTCGACGGAGCCCACGCCCCCGGGATGCTGGCCGAGCCGATCGCCGCCGGCGCCGACTTCTGGTTCGGGAACCTGCACAAATGGGGGTACGCCCCCTCCGGCAGCGGCCTGCTCGCCGTGGCCCCCGCCCACCGCGCCCGCGTCCGCTCGCTGAGCCCGTCCTGGGAGGACCACCGGGGCTTCCCGCTCTCCGTCGAGTACCGGGCCACCTTCGACTACACCGGCTGGCTCGCCGCCCCCGAGGGCCTCGACCTCCTGGAGCGGCTCGGCGCCGACCGGGTCCGGACCCACAACAGCGCCCTGGCCGGCTACGGGGCCGGCCTGCTCGCCCGGATCCCGGGAATGACCCCGCTGCCGCACACCCCCGGCCTGGCGCTGCGCTCCCTGCTGCTGCCGCCCGGCGTGGCCGAAACCCGGGAGGAGGCCAGGGCACTGCGCGAGGAACTCGCCGCGAAGCTCCGTATCCGGGTACTGGTCTGGCCCTGGCCGGGCGGCGGCGGGCTGCGGGTCTGCGGGCAGGTCTACAACCGGCCCGAGGAGTACGAACGCCTCGCCGCCGCCCTGCCCGCCTACCTGCGGTGACCCGCCTGTCTGCGGTGAACCGGCGGCCGGCTCAGGGGCGGCGCAGCAGATAGGTGTCCATGATCCAGCCCTTGCGGGCCCGGGCCTCGGTCCGCAGCTCCTCGATCCGGCCGGACACCTCCGACAGCTTGCCCGAGACCAGGATCTCGTCCGGGGTGCCCACGTAGGCGCCCCAGTAGATGAACAGGTCCTGGTCGAGGTGGGCGGTGAAGGCGTGCCGCGCGTCCAGCATCACCACCACGTCGTCCACGTCCTGCGGCCAGCCCTCCGCCAGCCGCCGCCCCGTGGTGATCTGGACCGGGCGCCCCACCCGGTTCAGGTTGGTGCGGTGCCGCGCCAGCAGCGCCGACACACTGCTGATGCCCGGCACCACCTCGTGCTCGAACGCCACCCGGCCGCGCTCCAGCACCTCGTCGAGGATCGCGAGCGTGGAGTCGTACAAGGAGGGGTCGCCCCACACCAGGAACGCGCCCGTCTCGCCCTCGGCCAGGTCCTCGGCGATGAACCGCTCGAAGAGCTCCGCCCGGGCGCTGCGCCAGCCGTCCACCGTCGGCGCGTAGTCCGCCGGGGTCCGGTCGCGATCGGGGTCGCGGCCTTCCACCAGGCGGTGGCCGGGGCGGGCGTACGTCTCCAGCATGGTGCGCCGCAGCCCCGTCAGATCCGCCTTCTCCTCCCCCTTCTCCAGGATGAGGAATGCGTCCGCCGCACCGATCGCCTTGACCGCCTGCAGGGTCAGGTGGTCCGGATCGCCCGCGCCTATACCGATCACTGAGAACTTCTTCACCGGGCTATTGTGCCCACCATGCGTGTCGCCCTGTTCGTCACCTGCGTCAACGACGCCCTCTACCCCGCTACGGGCATCGCCGTCGTCCGCCTGCTGGAGCGGCTCGGAGTCGACGTGGACTTCCCGGCGGCCCAGAGCTGCTGCGGGCAGCCGCAGTACAACACCGGCTACCGCCGCGAGGCCGAACCGCTGCTGCGGCGCACCGCCCGCGCCTTCGCCGGCTACGACCACGTCGTCACCCCCTCCGGCTCCTGCGCCGCGATGATCCGCGCGCACTATCCGCGGATCGCCCGTCTGGCCGTGCGCGAGGGGCGGGGGAGCGCACTGGAGGAGCTCACACAGGGGCTCGTTCCGCGCGTGTACGAGCTCACCGAGTTCCTGGTGGACGTGCTCGGCGTGACCGACGTCGGCGCCTGGTTCCCGCACACCGTGACCTATCACCCCTCCTGCCACGGCCTGCGCACCCTCGGGCTCGGCGAGCGCCCCCGGCGGCTGCTGGCCGCCGTCAAGGGGCTGGAACTGCTCGAACTGCCCGGCGCCGAGGAGTGCTGCGGCTTCGGCGGCACCTTCGCCGTCAAGAACCCGGACGTCTCCGCCGCCATGGGCGCCGACAAGACCGCCGCCGCCCTGGCCACGGGCGCCGAGGTGCTGTGCGGGGCCGACAACTCCTGCCTCGCCCACCTCGGGGGCACCCTCCGCCGCGCCGGGGCCCCGCTGCGGACCCTGCACATCGCCGAGATCCTGGCATCGACCGAGGAGGACCCGCTGCGATGACGCGCACCCACCTGGGCATGCCCGCCTTCCCGCCCTTCCCCGAAGCCGCGGGAGAGGCCGTACGGGACGAGGTCCTGCGCGCCAACCTCCGCCGCGCCACCCACACCATCCGCGGCCGGCGGGCCAGCGCCGTCACCGAACTCGCCGACTGGGACCGGCTGCGCGAGGCCGGCAAGGCCCTCAAGGACCACACCCTCCGCCACCTCGGCCACTACCTCCTCCAACTGGAGGAGGCCGTCACCGCGGCCGGCGGCACCGTGCACTGGGCGGCCGACGCCGAGGAGGCCAACCGCATCGTCACCGCGCTGGTCCTGGCCACCGGAGAACGCGAGGTCGTCAAGGTCAAGTCGATGGCCACCCAGGAGACCGGCCTCAACGAGGCACTCGAAGCCGCCGGGATCGCCGCGTACGAGACCGACCTCGCCGAGCTCATCGTCCAGCTCGGC
The DNA here is from genome assembly GCF_040636215.1 of Streptomyces sp. NPDC006687. Lineage (NCBI taxonomy): Bacteria > Bacillati > Actinomycetota > Actinomycetes > Kitasatosporales > Streptomycetaceae > Streptomyces > Streptomyces sp. NPDC006687. Next base: position 35,323 of record NZ_JBEYJJ010000009.1, read on the forward strand.
CACGACCGGCCCTCCCACATCCTGGTGCCCGCCATCCACCGGGGCCGCGCCGAGATCCAGGGCATCTTCCGCACCGAGATGGGCCGATGGGGGCGCCCCGGCCCCGAGGGCCTCGGCGACGACCCGCGCGAACTCGCCGAGGCCGCCCGGCTGCACCTGCGGGAGAAGTTCCTGCGCGCCAAAGTGGCCGTCTCCGGCGCCAACTTCATGGTCGCCGAGACCGGGACGATGGTCGTCCTCGAATCCGAGGGCAACGGCCGGATGTGCCTCACCCTGCCGGAGACCCTGATCTCGGTCGTCGGCATCGAGAAGGTCGTCCCCACCTTCCGCGACCTGGAGGTCTTCCTCCAGACCCTGCCGCGCTCCTCCACGGCCGAGCGGATGAACCCGTACACCAGCATGTGGACCGGCACCCTCGACGGCGACGGCCCCTCCGCCTTCCACCTCGTCCTCCTCGACAACGGCCGCACCGACACCCTCGCCGACGAGACCGGCCGCCAGGCCCTGCGCTGCATCCGCTGCTCCGCCTGCCTCAACGTCTGCCCCGTCTACGAACGCGCCGGAGGCCACGCCTACGGCTCCGTCTACCCCGGCCCCATCGGCGCCATCCTCAGCCCCCAACTGCGCGGCACCGCCAGCGCGGTCGACGCCACCCTGCCCTACGCCTCCACCCTGTGCGGGGCCTGCTACGAGGTCTGCCCCGTCGCCATCGACATCCCCGAGGTCCTGGTCCACCTGCGCGAACGCGTGGCCCAGGGCGGCCCCGTCACCCGCGAGGGGATCCGCGTACGGCTGCGGCCCGCCGACGGCCACACCGCCGAACGGGCCGCCCTGCGCGCGGCCAGGCTCCTCCTCGACCACCCGGGCGCACTGCGCGCCGGCGAACGCCTCCTCGCCCGGGCCCGCCGCCTGCGCCCCCGCCGCCTCCCCGGCCCGGGCCGCGCCTGGACCGCCACCCGCGACCTGCCCGACATCCCGGCGGAACCCTTCCGCGACTGGTGGCTGCGAGAACGGGGAACCCGCACATGACCACGAAGGACCGCATCCTCGCCCGCATCCGCAGGGCCCAGCGGACCACCCCGGCGGACACCGGCCCCGCCGCCGGCCTGGCCGCCATTCCCCGGGACTACCTCCACGTCCACGGCGCCCGCACCCCCGCCCAGTCGGCGGACCTCCTCGCCGCCCACCTGGCCGAGTACCGGGCGCGGGTCCACCGCACGGACGAGGCCGGCCTGGCGCCCCTCCTCGCCCGCCTGCTCTCCGCCTCCCGGACGGTCCTCGTCCCGCCGGGCCTGCCCGCGCACTGGCTCGCCCGGACCTCCGCGACCCCCGTCCCAGACCAGGCGTCCTCCACCCCGCACGAGCTGGACGGCGTCGACAGCGTGGTCACCGGCTGCGCCCTGGCCATCGCCGAGACCGGCACGATCGTCCTCGATGGCGGCCCCGGCCAGGGCCGGCGCCGCATCACCCTGGTCCCGGACCACCACGTCTGCGTGGTCCGCGTCCCCGGCCAGGTCGTGGACTCCGTCCCGCAGGCCCTCGCCCGCCTCGACCCGGTCCGCCCGCTGACCTGGATCTCCGGCCCCTCGGCCACCAGCGACATCGAACTCGACCGGGTCGAGGGCGTCCACGGACCCCGCACCCTGGACGTGGTCCTCCTCGGCCCGCCCGCACAATGAGGGCATGCCTTCCCACCTCGCCCTCACCGCCCTCCTGGTCCGCGACTACGACGAGGCCGTCGACTTCTACACCCGCGCCCTCGGCTTCGAACTCGCCGAGGACACCCCCCGCCCCGACGGCTCCCGCTGGGTCGTCGTCCGCCCGCCCGGCGCCCGGGAGTCCGCCCTGCTCCTGGCCCGCGCCAAGGACGACGCCCAGCGCTCACGCGTCGGCGACCAGACCGGCGGCCGGGTCGGCTTCTTCCTCTACACCGACGACTTCGCCGCCGACCACGCCCGGATGACCGCCGAGGGCGTCCGCTTCCTGGAGGAGCCGCGCCACGAACCGTACGGCTCCGTCGCCGTCTTCGAGGACCTCTACGGAAACCGCTGGGACCTCCTGGAGCCCGCCTCCGCATAGGGCCTCGGCTCTCCGGATCAGGCCGCCGGGCCGGTGAGACGGGGCGCCTCGGCCGCCGCGTCGATCCGCTCCCCGGCCTCCACCCGCCCGGCCAGCTCCCGGGCCCACGCCACCAGTGAGGCCAGGTCCAGCCCGTGCGCGCCCTCCCGCCCGGCCAGCCCGCCGGCCCCGCGCCGCAACAGCCGGGCCCCGCCGACGGAGTTCCCCCGGGCGGCATGCGTCAGCCCGACGGCGAGCTGCGCCATCCCCCGCCACAGGGCGGCCTCCTGCTCCGGCCCGGACTTCCAGGCGTCCTCGAACACCTCGTGGGCGTGGAACGGCATCCCCGCGTCCAGCAGCCTTTGCGCCTCCGCGACCGTCTCCCCGGGCGCCCGCACCACCCCCTCGGGCTGCCGCGCCACCCCCTCGGCCCCGTACGGCAGAGGCCGCCCCAGCCCGTCCCGCGGCCGCGCACTGCGCGCCCGCCCCCCACCATCGCGATCCCGCTCCCGACCGTCCACCCGCCCATCCTCCTCCGCCCCGCTCACCGGTGCACGGGCACCCCTCGACGTGCGGTAATCTTCTGCATGTGCCCGCCACGAGGGGGAAACCCCAGGTCGCAGGCACAACGGGACGTGGCGCAGCTTGGTAGCGCACTTGACTGGGGGTCAAGGGGTCGCAGGTTCAAATCCTGTCGTCCCGACTCGAAAGAGTCGCAGGTCAGGGGCCGTTTTGGAGCAATCCGAAACGGCCCCTTGATCGTTTTTGGGGACCAGTTGGGGACCAGGTCGGTCCGTGTGGGTCAGACCGCGGTGACGGCCGTGACTGGCAGCGAACGAGGTGCACGGAGCACCATGAGGTACGCAGACAGCGCGGCACCAGCGGCGGTGATCTGGCCGGCATCGGGGTGCAGGTATCGCTGAGTGGTGGTCAGCGAGCCGTGGCCGGCGATCTTGCGCAGGACGTGGAGCGGCACGCCGGCGTCGGCGAACCAGGTCAGTCCGGTGTGGCGCAGGTCGTGCCGTCGGAGGTGCTCGAAGCCGAGTTCCGTGACGACGTCGTCCCAGTGAGTGGCGTCGCGCAGGACCGCGGTGGAGATGCGACCGCCACGCGGTCCGAAGAAGATCCGGGCATCGGGGTCATTACCGACGGCCAGCAGCCGCTGGGCAACCATCGGCCGTACTTCTTCGATGAGGGGTACCTTGCGGGCGCGCTTTCCCTTGGTGGCCTTATCGACGAGCCCGCCTTGGGCGGGGGTGGTCTGCCGTCGTACGGTCCAGATCCAGTTGTCGGTGTCGATGTCCTTGACGCGGACTCCGGAGACTTCGCCGATGCGGGCTGCTGTGGATGCGGCGAACGTGACCACGTCGCCCCAGCCCTGGTATTGGCCGTATGAGCGAGCGACCAGAGCCTTGGCGAGGGCCTGGAGGGTCTCCCAGTCGGGCAGAGCGAGCGCACGCGGGTCGTTGAGTTCGTCCTCGACCTGCTGGTACTGGCGCTGCCAGCCGCTGACCCGGGCGGGGTTGACCTTGATGAGCCCGTCGCGAACGGCCTGCTCCATGACACGCACGAGGACGGCGATGGTGTTCTTCACGGTGGAGCGGCTGAGCTCGTCTGCGATCCACCGGTAGACCGTGCGGTCCACGGCGCCATTGGTGATCATTCGAACCGGCAGGTGCCCGAGGGAGGGCACTACGCGCAGACGCCAACCGGCCATATAGGGGTCGAGCGTCTTGAGTTCCAGCCCTCGAAGCGCGAGGTCCATGTTCGCGGTCCCGTAGTCGGCCAGCGGCATGGTGGCAAGCGACGGGTTGATGCCGGCTTGGGCGGCCTCGACCAAGGCCGAGATCCACTCCTGGGCTTCGTCCTCGGTCTCCTTGGCCTCAGAGATGGACTTGCGGGACTTGGTCTCGGGGTCCCACCAGCGCACGCGTGCCCGGTAGGGCGAAGGGCGATTGGGCCGGTACTCGACATCAGCGGTGAGACGGACCCCGATCGGAACGGCTTCGACAGCGGCGGTGGGTGTCGCTATCGCCATGTCAGGCCGCCTGTTCGGGATCGACACGGCGACTGCGAAGCCAGTGCTCGACGTCAATCGCGCTGTAGAGGGTGACGCGATCCGAGACAGGGATGAACGGCGGCCCTTGCAACGGGCGAGCAGTCCGCCAGCGACGGAGCGTGGAGGGATCGACGTTCAAGATGCCTGCGAGTTCATCGGTCGTTAGCCACTTGCCCGTGACCAGATCGGGGGAAACGTTTCGTCCGCTCTTCGCGGATTCCTGGGATGACATGGGGTCCTTGCGGTGGCGCAGGGCGCCGATCGGGCGAGTCGGTGTAAGAGACAGGTCGGTCACGCTCTCCTGGGTGGAGGACTGGTGGGACGACGACCATAGGGGGAACGTTTGAAAAGTCCAGCGATAGACCGCCGGATTCGCACACGGAGAACAACTCCGCTGGCGCGTGCAGCTTCCAGAGAGCCCCTTCCGAGGCATCGATCTGCTCTTGAGGGGCTGCGGCTCAATGAGTGATCGATGCGCCCATCCCGAGACGGAAAGGCGCGTGGCATTCCGTTCGGGCTGTGGGGCGGCGGTCCGCTTCCGGATCGAGTCTTGGGCGCCGTGGCGCTCCCGGAGCAGGGTGGCGCTAGGGATTATGAGATCGAAGCTGTGCCATCGGACGACAGGTACCTTTCGACTCGAGTGCAGGGAAACGGCGGTGGAGTTTCGATCATCTACACGATCCCCGGTTTCGGAAACCGGGGATTTCCAGCTATATTCCACCGCGCATCGGCCGCATAGTCGGGTGAAGGAGCCAGGCTTCCGCGGCTGCCTCTTCACCAACGCCGCGGCGGAGTAACCCCACCATGAGGGAATCCGGGCGGCCATCGCCGATGACCGTGCCTGACTGCTCGTCCTTTTCACACGCCTCTTCTCGGCGCTGACACGGACAGCCGACTCGTCGCAGCCCTTGCACAGCTCTGCGAAGGGGCTTTCACCGCCGCGCACCTCGACCGCACCCGGACCGGACGCGGACCGCCCGCGCGACCGCCGAGCTCTTCCTGGCGGCTCGGCCCCCGGGGAACCGGTATCCGACACGCACCGGATCGGCCCAAGCGCCAACCCACTGGCGGGTATGCGACGACGCCGACCTCTTCACCCCGACAACCGGCGGGTCGGGCGCTCGCCTTGAGGTAAGCGTCTTCTGCCCTCAGCCGTGCCTTGCTGGACCCAACGAGCGTCGCTGGGTGGCACTGGGCGTCAGCTACGACGGAGCCCCCATGCGCCGGATGCCTCGACTTGTTCCCGATGACCCACCATGTTGAGTGCGTGGCGATCCTTGAACCCACGGCAAAGGGCGTCTGACCTGCACCTTTGTCGAGTGTGCATTATGTGCGCTACGTGCGTTACGGGCGATATCTTGACGCACGTCTGACGCACGTGACGCACGTCTGACGCACGCGTGACGCACGATCGCCCCCTCTGCTGACGGGGCGTCATGCACGAAAAGCCGCCTTCCCGCCGGGCGCAGAGCCTGGTGGGAAGGCGGCTTTTCGTGTGTGGGGCGGCGCGGCAGGCGCCCCTAGCTCCCGTTGACGCTCCGTAGTCGGCCAAGGGGATCGCTCACCTTCGGAAATAGTCCCGAAGCCGCTCGTGTTGGGGGATGTCGACGATGGGGGGTGTCGACGCTGAGGTTGTTCAGCACGAAGGGCGGCGTCACGGAGGTTGCGCCGCGATTGGCCGATGAAGAGGCGGAGGTGCAGGCCCTCGTCGAAGGCGCGATGGAGGCCATGCTGGGAGTGCGGTTCCTGGCGAGCGAATACAGCACCGGCCCCGTGCACGGAGGGCGTATCGACTCGCTCGGGCTGGACGAGAACGGCTCGCCCGTGATCGTCGAGTACAAGAGGGCCACCGACCCGGGTGTCCTCTCGCAGGGCCTGTTCTACATGGCCTGGTTGGTCGACCACCGGCAGGAGTTCCATGCCCTGGTGCGCGAGCGCCTGGGGTCTGCGGCTGCGGCCCAGGTGATGTGGAAGGCGCCGAGGTTGATCTGTGTCGCGGGGGACTACACCCGGTACGACCTTCACGCCGTCCGGGAGCACCGTCGGTCGATCGACCTTGTGCGTTACCGCCTCTACGGAAAGGGCCTCATCGCTCTAGAGACGGTCGCTTCCGTCGCGGTGCAGCCCAAAGCAGCCTCGCGCATGCGCCGCGGGAACGCCGGCGGTGCGGCATCGCGGCCGAATCCGGCGGGGGCGATGGTGGAGCTGGCCGCAGTGGTTGACGAAGCGCTGCTGGCCCTGGGTGCCGACGTGACGAAGGTCGAGCGCAAGCAGTACGACGCGTACCAGCGCCTGCGCAACTTCGCCTGTGTGACGTCGCGGCAGGACAAGCTGCTCGTCTACCTCAAGGCGGCCCCAGAGGCCGTCGACCTCGTACCAGGATTTACCAGGGACGTAAGAGGGCTCGGGCATCACGGCACAGGCGATCTGGAGGTCCAGCTGCGCTCGGAGAGGGACGTGGAGCGGGCAGTGGACCTGTTCCGGTTGTCCTACGCCGCAGCCTAGGCCGGTGCAGCCGGGGCGGCGATGCCCTGGAGAGTCACGGCTGGTCGCGCCGGGACGCGGTGCTGGCTCTTGGCGGGCTCCTTTCGGTGGACGGGTAGGACGTGGCGGTGGTGCAGTCCATCTTCCGCAGGATCCCCGGTTTCGGAAACCGGGGATCCTGCGCTATGTATCGCCCAGCCACTGGCTGGGCGATACCCGCTCGGTAGCGCCTGGATGGGGCTCGTTCACATCTTGCGTACAGACGTTCGAGCGGGCAGGGTTCCATACTTCCGAGCACGTCCAGCCCACTTCGGCAGGAAGCGAGCGAAGCCGACCATGGCCAAACGTCAGCCCGAAGAAACCGGAACCTCTCCACTGCTCATCGCGATCGAGCAGCTTGCTTGTGTGCAGGACCGCTTCGACACCCAGGAATCCGATCCCACCGGCACCTCGGCCGGCGATGACGGAGAGAACCGCGACGGCCTGAACCACCCCGAGGCGTAACCGCTGCCCCCGTTCGAGCCGCTCTGTAGCCCGGGCCCGCCCCTTCTCCAGGGTGGGCCCGGCCCGCACCCGAAGCCTCCGGAGGACGCCATGCACCACCAGCTCGTCGAAGCCCTCGAAACCGCCCTCGGCTGGACCGGGCCCGCCCCCATGGGCAGGGAGTTTGCCCGAGGCCACCTCGCTGACCCTGGGCTTCCGGCCCGGTTGATGAGCCCTACCCGCCTCTTGGACACTGTCATGCGGCGCAGTCTGTCCCACCCTCAGTTCCGCGCCTTCCAGAACGGACGCGAGCTCCACCCCGGCGAGTACTTCACCGACACAGTCACCCGCCGCGGCCAGGGCATCCGCTTCACGAACATGACCCGCCTTTCCGCGCTCATGCAGGAAGGCGCCACCCTCGTCCTCGACGAGCTCGACTTCTTCGACCCAAGCCTCGAAGTCGCCTGCCGCGCCCTCCAGTGGTGGTCCCGCGAGCTCGTCCAGGTCAACGCCTACCTGACCACGCAGGACGCCGCAGGGTTCGCCCTCCACTGGGACGACCACGACGTGGTCATCGTCCAAGTCGCCGGCGAGAAGTCCTGGGACGTGCGCGGCACCTCGCGGCCGGTCCCCATGTACCGGGACGCCGCCCCGAACAACACCCCGCCCGAGACCTCGATCTGGCAGGGCACACTCCGCGCCGGCGACGTCATGCACATCCCGCGCGGCCACTGGCACCAAGCCACCCGCACCGACCAGGGCGACGGCTTCTCCCTGCACCTGACCTTCGGGTTCGTCAAGCGCACCGGCGTGAACTGGCTGACGTGGCTGACCGACCAATGCCGCCGCGACGAGGTGTTCCGCACCGACCTCGACCGATGGGGCAGCCCCGGCGACCAGCAGCTCCAAGATGCCAACCTCGCAGCCGCCCTGAGCAAACTGGGCGAGAACTTCCCGCCCTCGGCGTTCCTCGCCGCCCGTGAGCGCGAACGCCCCGCCGCCCGGCACGTGCAGACCGCCGGCCTCTTCGGCTCGGCGACCCGCCTGGTCTGTGTCACCGACTTCGCCCCGATCATCGAGGCCGATGACGAGCAAGTCCGCATCACCGCCTCCGGTAAGACCATCACCCTGCACGCAAAAGCCGAGCCCGCCGCGCGGCTGATGCTGTCAGGGGAGCCTGCCGACATCGAGAAGGTGAGCATCGAAACCGGCATCGACAGCCAAGAACTCGCCGACATCCTGATCAGGGAGGGCCTGTGCGCGGAGCTGACCGACGAATTGTCCTCGGGCTATACCGGGTGGCTCCGACCCGCGCGCTCCTCGAACACGCCCTGACAGCCGGGGTCACCGCCCTCGACACCGCCTTCAACTATGACCGCTATGCCAGCCACCGCGTCCTCGCCAAAACCGCCCGGGAACTCCTCGACCAGTTCGAGGTATCGACGAAGGTCGGCTACTTCCCCGGCGGGCACACCCTCGAGCCGACGCGGCTGCGGGCGGCCGTCGAGCAGACGGCGGTCGAACTCGGCCGCACACCGGACACGGTGTTCCTTCACAACCCCGAGCACGACCCAACCCGGCTGGCAGCAGCCTGCGAAGAGCTGACCTCCTGCCGGGAGGCCGGCCTCTGCCGTGCCTGGGGGATCGCCACCTGGAACCCCGTTCCGCTTCTCGCCGCCGCCCCGACGGTCCCGGTGGTGCCGGACGTGGTCATGATGCGTGCCGGGCTCGCCGTACGCGGGGAGGTCCTGGACGCGGCCGAGCGGTTCGCGGCTGAACTGGAGGCGGGGGACCGGTGGGGTATGGCACCCTTTGCGGGCAACCCGAACGATCCGGTCTGGTCGAAAGTCGATCCCAGCGTGTTCCTCGAACCCGGACAGCCAGCGTCGCGGATCCAGGCCGGACTCGCCGCTGCGTTCGCCCTGCCCGCCGTCTCCCGGATCGCCGTGGGCACCTCAAGCCCGCAACACCTCGACGAACTCGCCACCGCCGTCCGATACACGGCCAGCGCCGGCGTCGTCGGCGAGTACCGGAAGCTGCTGCGCACCGGGGCCGAACGATAAGGAAGGAGAGCAGCATGCCGTCCACCCCCACCATGCATGATCTACAGACCGTCCCCCATGACGACGTCCTTGCCGAGGCCGAGAAGCGCACTGGTCGGGTCCTGGACCGCGACCACAGCCACTACAGCCGTTTCAACGGCACCGCTGGATTCCCCACCAGTGCGGGTACCTGGGTCCGCCTCGCCTGGTGCCGACCGGAACAACTCAGCTCTGCGGCCTGGACCGGGATCGAGGCGTCCATTGCCATCCAGGGCGTGCGCCGCCCGGAGTGGTACGCCGGCTCTCAGTGGTACGACCCCGACCGCGGCGTGGTGTGGCGCGTGGACGAGATGAGCCGCGCCACTACGACCGCCGTGTCCCCGGTCGGCACCACCGTGCTCAGCCCCCCCGGCCGAGAAGGCCCGGCCTGCATGGGTGATCTCCTTGAACAGGATGTCCAACGCGGCCAGCACTCTCCCCTCGTCCACCAGCAGCATCGACAAGGGGCGCAGCGCAGGGTCGTGGGTCGTGGCCTGGGCGGGCGTGTCGGAGCCGGACCCGGACGGCCACGCCTGGTCCTGCATCTGTCTCACCTGCACGCGGAGGCCGGCGGGGGTGGCTGCCTCGGGGAACGAAAGGACGAACCGCACTGCCTGTTCGTCGACGTCGCGGACGAACAGGTCGTCCCAGCGGGCGGGGTCTTCGACGGTCACCGCCCGGGCGCGCTTCCTCTTCGGGGCGGATGCTTGCGTGTGCACCCTGCGCGGGGCAGGCGCGCGGTCACACCCAGGTGTAGTTGTCGTCGGTGACGGCTTCGAGGGCGGCGTCGGTGACGGCGGCGCGGGGGTCGGGCAGGGCGGCAAGGGCCGGGCCGATGGGCGGGAAGATCGGCAGTTCGGCGGTTTTGCGGTAGTCGATCCACTCGATGACGCCGGTCTCGTGGCTGCCGTCGGGCAGTTCGTCCAGTTCGGTCCCGGCGAGGGTGGCGCGCAGTTCGGAGGTGATGTGGAAGCGGTAGATCAGGTGGAGCTTGCGCGGCGGCGGGGTGGGCCCGGGACGGGTCACGCGCTGATCGACGACCCACATCAGGTCGCCGCCTTCGGCCTGGTCAACATCAAGGCCGAGTTCCTCTGCGAGTTCCCGGGCGAGGAGTGGGCGCGGTCGCGGCGGATGAGGGCGACATCGTCGCCGCAGAACACCAGGGCCCCGGTCCGGATCTTGATCCGGGAGAACGGGGCCGCGGCGGAGGTTTCGGGTGTGCTGGTCATGACGGCCAGTATCGTGGCCGCCCCGGCGGCTCGGCGGCCGTTACTCCTCGTTCACCCGCCCGCCTGGGCAGGGTCGTTCAGGCGACGGGCAGGCTGGTCAGCGCGAACGCGGCGCGGCCCTCCGCCACGCCCGTCCGGTGAGCGGATGGAGCCGTGCCTGGTTCCAGTGCACTTGGTCGAGGAGCCGCTGCACGTCCTCGGCCGACGCGGCACGGCCGGCCTGCTCCTTGGTCAGCGCAGCCGGGGACGGGGTCGAAGTCGAGGCGTCCGCCGAGAACCTCCGGCCGGTCCGCGAAGCGGGCGGAGCCGAGGCCGAGGCCGCAGTGGCCCGTACCGCCCGGTCCGTCGTCCCTCACGGTCACCCGCAGAGCCCCTCCAGCCCCTGGCCCCTGGCCCTGACCGTCAGCTGCGTCCGCTGCGTCCGCTGTCCTGACGTCAGATCAGCGGAGGACGCCCCAGGCGCGTCATCCGCCACACAGTGCGCCACTTCATCGCCTTGCGAGGACCGCACGGATTGCGCAGCCCCTCCATGAAGCCGCCGCACCACGCCTTCAGCCCGCTGAGGGACCGGATGCGCGCCAGGGTGAGCACGATCCACACGCCCAGATAGACCGGGATCAAGGGGAGAGGAAGCCGCCGCCGGGCAAGCCAGACTCGATTCCGCGCGGTGAAGCGGTAGTAGACCGCATGCCGGGCTGGAGAGGTCTTGGGGTGCTGAAGAACAAGACCGGGCTCATAAAGGATCTTCCAGCCGTCGTCCAGAGCACGCCAGGCGAGGTCGGTCTCCTCATGCCCGAAGAAGAACTCGCCGGCCCAGTCGCCAATCCGCTCCAGCATCGGGACAGAGAAGGCATGGCCGCCTCCGAGGAAGGCGGTCACCAGGCCGCGGCGCATCGGATCATCGGCACGAAGCCGCGGCACCCAGCGCCGCTCCGTGTGTCCGTGCTCGTCCGCGACCCGGAAGCCGACGATCCCGAGCTTGGGGTCCGTCGCGAACAGCTGCTGGATCCTGCGGAACACGTCATCAGCGATGAGGAGCCCGTCGTCGTCCAGCTCGACGACGACGTCAACGTCACCCGATTCACGCAGCAGCTTCAGCCCGACGTTGCGGCCGCCGGGGCAGCCCAGGTTCTCCTCGAGCGGGATCTTCGTGACGTCCGCCGTGATGTCCGTGAGAGGCGTCGCGTTCCCCACCAGCACCACCCGCGCTGCTGGAACATCCTGCCTCTCCACGGAGGCCAGGAGAGCCTTCAGCTCGTGGGGGCGGGTGCCCATCGTCACGATGACGACTCCGAGACGCGGCAACGGCATAGCGGCAAACTCCAGATGTCGGCGAACACGATGATGCTAGTGGCGCAGACGCCCCTCTTCTGCATGTCGCGCACACGCCCGACGACCTGCGGGAGAGACAACTTACAGGGAGAGCGACATGTCGGAGCAGGGTGCCATCGTGCGCGCAGGAGACCACCGAGCGGGTCGGCGCCGTGCGCCTCACCGCGGTCCAGGTCCTCCTGCCAGTGCAGGGGAATCGACCACCGGCCGACTGCGTCGGTGCGGGCGTCGTCGAACACGGTCGCCTCCCAGGTGATCACACCTTGGCCGATGTACGGCCGTCTCCGGGAGTCCTGCCACGTGGCGCCGACCGATCATGATGGCCACCGCGGCGGTCTCCCCCGCACTCCTCGCCAGCGTCCGGGGCACCGCATGGTGCGGTCGGCTGAGTATCGGACTACTACTGGCCGTCGCCCTGCTGGACAGACACGGCAGCGGCGTTCTTCGAAACCGCCTACAGCGCTTGTCTCCCAGCATTCTGGAACCGCTGACCAGCCCGAAGGCAATGCCGAACTGCACGGCAGCGCCTCCGTCACGCAGATCGCCGGGCTCGGTTCCGGCGGTCCGATCGCACAGTCGGCAGGTGCGTTGAACGGGATGTTCGCGAACGCCGCGACGTTCTTCGTCTCTCCTGTGCCTCGCAGGCATCCGGCTTCGTGAGCCGCCCCGCATCACCAGAACCGAACATCGTCCCACTTCACTGATCAGTGAAGTGGGCAAAGGTATGCGGCTGGTCGTCCTTGACCCTTGATTTCGCACGTTCACACTCTTCGGAGCCGCCTCCGATCCGGCTCTTGTGGGATACCAGTCGATCCAGGTGGCTGCCTGGTCCGGAGTGTCCACGTGGCCCCGGGAACGGTCGGCGCAATCGTCGCGTCGACCAGTGCCGAGGGTGCAGGCGGGGGCGTTCGCCGCACGCCGGTTGCTGACAGGATCGGCACGGTCCGCGCGTCCCTCTCCTCGTCATCGTCGAGTTCGGGCGGCGTCCGGGTGCCGCGGGGGCCGCAGGCCGCCGCTGGCCGAGGTGGAGGCTGTGAAGCCGTAGTGGCCCTGGTCGTTCAGGTTCTTGTGCTGGAGAGGAGACAGCCGGGTGCGCTCTGCACGGGCACGATGGGCTTGGCGGCGCGCAGCGTGCACACTGCGCCGGGCCAGACAGAGTTCGCCGGCGGGAACGTGGCAGGTCGGACATGCTTCGGCGAAGGCACCATGCCGGAACTGGCGGTGCGTCTCGTACGCGGCGTCCAAGGCGGCATCGAATACGGAACCCTGTATCAGCGCTGGGGCGGCACTCACGAAGATCTCCTTACACAGGGGGCGCGGCGGCGTCGGCCCTCACACTCCACACGTCGGACAAGCGGTTCACCTTCCCATGCCCCCGTTAAGGCAGTTCACGCGGTGGATGTCGTACGACCGCCGCACCAGGCCACTCGCCGAACCGGCCGGATCCGCGAGCGGGGTGGCGGCAGGCGGCAGCTGTGCCCGCAGCCGGTTACCGGCGTCTCGCTACTGCCTTGATCCCGTTCGAGCGGGCCGCGACTGCGACCAGCGAGGACAGCTGGCCCTGGTCGTTCGCCTACGCCTTCCGCCCGCCCCTTCGCCGTCCACGAACTGGCCCCCGAACTGCACGCCTCGGCGAGCGGAACCATGGGGTCGATGCCCAGCTTGGACGCCGCCGTCACGGTGGTGTCGTCGTAGGACGACCACCACACCCCACCCCTCAGGAGGCCGCACCGCCTTCGACAGTAGAACCTCCGCCTTCGTGTTGCAGCCGTCCGCCGGGACGTCGCCGGCGTTCCAGTGCCTGAAGCCGGTCCGCTGATACCCCGTACGAGCCTCCGCCCGGACCGGCTGCGGTACGACGCGCTGCGCGGTGGTGTCCGGCGGTCGCGGTGGCGGCGAGGGGAAATCGAGTTTGGGAGGCGGTGCCCGGCATGCGAGGCAGAGTCGCGGCTCCGCCCCTTGGATCAAGGCCGTGAAGTGACGGGCTGATCGCCGACGGGACAGCGGAACTCCCGTGGTGAACGACTCGTCTTGGAGGGCAACGTCGTTCTATCGGGACTCCGCTCCCCATGCGGGGGCCCACCAGGACCAGCTGCGTGGTAATGGCCAACCGAACGGCCAAGCGCTCACTTCATCGGCTTGTCTGGCCGAGCCCTCTTGTCAGGTCCGGTCAACCTTCCACTCTCGGGCGAGCATCGCGTAGACGTACTCGCTACCCCAGCGCTCGTCGTCGAGGTCGTTCTCGACAAGGTGCGCCTCCCGGCGCATGCCGAGGCGCTCGCAGACCCGCACCGACCCGGTGTTGAGCACGTCGAGGCGGGCGAAGAGCCGGTGAGCACCCAGCTCGGCAAAGGCCAGCGCGGCGACCGCACGCGCTGCCTCGGTGGCGTAACCCCGGCCGCCGTAGACCGGGTTGAAGACCCAGCCGATCTCTACCTGGCGCGCCCGCGCGCTCGCGAGCTTCAGGACAACCTCGCCGACGACCTTCGCCTCACCGACCGGGCAGACGGCGACCACCAGGTCGTCACCGTCCTTGGCCCACGCCGTGCCGGCCGCACGCCGCGCCAGGCTCTGCACGCACTGTTCACGAGTGAGCGGCGGCCGGTAGAGGTAGCGAGCGACTTCGGAGAGGCCCTGATACGCGTACAAGTCGTCGAGGTCGTCCGGTGTGAACAGACGCAACAGGAGCCGTTCAGTACTGACCGGCAGCAAAGGCGTGGTCATCGATCTGGTGTTCCCTCCCCGAGAGCGGCCCGTCAGCCTAACTGATCCGACCGCAGTGCCCTCAACACGATTTTCATGGCCTTGCCCCTTAGGGCCTGTCCGACGGATCTTGTGACTGTCTTCTCGTCCGGTCGTTAGGCCGGGCATGGGGCAGGGTGATCTGACGAATGCGGAGTGGGTGCGGCTTGAGCCGCACCTGCCTGCCGCCGGGCGGCGGGGCGGGCGCTGGAGCGACCACCGGCAGGTGGTCAATGGGATCCTGTTCCGGGTGCGGACTGGGATCCCGTGGCGGGATCTCCCCGAGCGATACGGCAGCTGGAAGACGGTCTACGAACGCCACCGTCGCTGGTCTGCCGACGGCACCTGGGACCGGATCCTGCGGGCGGTCCAGGCCGACACCGATCTGGCGGGCCGGCTCGACTGGAGCATGGTGGGCGTCGACTCGACCACGTGCCGGGCCCATCAGCACGCGGCCGGCGCCCGCAAGAGTGCCCCGAGGGTCCCGAAAAAAGAACGACGCCCCGCAACCATCGCCCCGACGAGGGACTCGGCCGGTCCCGGGGCGGCCTGACCAGCAAGATCCACCTGGCCGGCGAGGGCGGCTGCCGCCCGCTGGCCCTCCTGGTCACCCCGGGCCAGTGGGGCGACGCACCCCAGTTCACCGAAGTCCTCGCCCGCATCCGCGTCGCCCGGCCCGGCGGCGGACACCCACGCACCAGGCCGGACCACGTCAGCGGCGACAAGGCATACAGCTCACGCCGCAACCGCAGCCACCTGCGAAGACGCCAGATTAAGCACACGATCCCGGAACCGAGGGACCAGCGGGCCAACCGCAAACGCCGCGGCAGCGGCGGCGGCCGGCCCACCGGCTTCGACCAGCAGCTCTACAGTCGGCGCAACGAAGTCGAACGGACCATCAACCGGCTCAAACACCACCGGGCCGTCGCCACCCGCTACGACAAACGCGCCTACGTCTTCCACGGCACCATCACCACAGCAGCCATCAGACTCTGGCTCCGTGAATGATCCGCCGGACAGAACCTAGATGCGTTCCGCGTGGAGGTTGATCTGGGTGGGCTTGTGTCTTGAGAGAGGCTCCAGGCGCACGCTCATTGCTTCGGCCCAGCGGTCGATGTTGTCGTCGCTGTCGTGGAAGAACCAGCTGGTGAAACTGGAGAGATCCCGAAGGAGCTGGTCAGGTGTGTAGAGGAGTTCGCAGTGGATCTGCAGGAAGTGGTCGTGCTCGCCGTCCTCGTCGCTGATGTCGAATTGCCGTGTCAGGTCCAAGGTGAACATCGGCGGCCCGCTGAAGGAGTACGTGCCGTACTGAAAAAGCAGTCCGTCGGAGTCGGGTGAGGAGGCCGTATCGAAGCGTCGCTGACCGAAACGGAGGAACGCCAGCCACGCATCGCGTGCGGTCAGCTCGATGAGCGCGTGCCCGCTGCTCACCAATTCGGCTTCCAGGGACCCGAGTGCGTCTGCCGGAGGCCATCTGTCGGGCATGCGGTTCTCCTTGATCCAGTAGGCCCGGCAGCATAACGACGTGGCCTTGCCGGCTCGCTCATGGGGCAGAAGGCGCGAGGGGTAGCAGGGGGATGCGCTCGGCGGGCTCGCGCGCTTGTCTCAACTCGACCAGGGCAGGCCGGGCCGGTGTTCTTCGACGGCCGCAAGCAGGGCTTCGGCGACGCCACCGGGGGTACGCCCTGGTGCCCGGCGTCGGGCTGCTGGGCATGCGTGAACGCGTCACCGCCCTCGGAGGCGGCCTGCGGGCGGAGCCGCGCCCCGGGGATGGCTTCACCGTCCTGGCCGGACTCCCCCTGGAGCGGGTCTCGTGATCCGTGTCCTGCTGGTCGACGCGCGACCGAAGATGCCCATCCTCGACGGCATCGAGGCGACGTCATGCTCCTCGACCTGCTCACCTAGCTTCGGGAGTGCCAGAACGCGAGGCCACCATCGGCTGCACCGAACGTCCAGGCCGTAGTCGGTCAGGACGACGACGCGCACCCCGGCGAGCACCGGGTCCGCGGCGCCGCGCCGGGCCTCGTGCGGAGGTTCCGCGAACGCCTCCGCGTAGATCAGCCTGAACGCGTCCTGTACCTGCACCGCGGCCGGTCCGTCCATGCGTCTCATCGTGACGTGCCCCTGCTGCGACATGGGTCCCCCTGTCCGGTGGCCGAGCGGCGAAAGGCCGACGGGCTGGATTCCTCCACGCGAGCGGCCATCGCGAAGGAGAATTTGTCCGCCTCCCGCCATAGGCCGCCATCGCCGGGATGGACCCCCTGGTAGCCGCGTCGCACTCCTTCTGCCAGGTCGCCGGCTGCACGGGAAGTCCTCGCGCGGTGGAGATGCGGGGCCGCCTCGGCCTCGCCCCCGGGGAGCTGTCGACTCATGGCAGCGGCGCAGGCCAGGCCCTCGGCGGCCTGGCCGTCGTCTTCTGCACCACCGTGCGGCCCCGTCTGAGCGGGGCCGCACGGTGCGACAAGCACGTGTTGTCGGCGGGGGTTCAGTGTTCGCAGAGGGAGAATTCGCGTTCGTAGAGCTGCTCGTTGTGTTCGTCGACGAAGAACTTCCGTTCCTGCATGAGTTCTTCCCGGAACGTCTTGGCCTGTTCGAGCGTCATGGTCGAGGTGTCTGACCAGGGCTGCTGCGGCGGCACGTCCGAGGTCGAGACGATCCGCTCCGACGGGTCGACCAGGAAGAAGGCGAGGATCTTGCGGTGCCCCGGGCGGCTGGGGTCCGCGAGGCGGAACGCGTCCACCCGGTGCTGCAGGACGTTGGGGAACGCCAGGCAACGGCCCGCCGGGGTCGGGACCGCGCCCAGCACCTGGTTCAGCGCGTCTTCGTTCTCCAGTCCGTAGACCTCGCGCATCCCGGCGTCATCGTTCTGTTCGTAGTTCGGGTCGTCGAGTGCGGCCCGGAAGCCCAGCCGGCTTTCGGTGATGTTCTCGCTGTCCCAGTAGTAGATGCCCGTCGAGACGATCCGCTCGTTCAACATGCCCTCGACGTGCCACGAGCCGCCCGCGTATTCGGGCTTCTCCGGGGTGAGGTGGACGGTGGCGAGCTTGACGATGACCTGCAGGCTGCGGCCGCGCAGGTCGACGCGGGCGGCGGCGTCGGGCAGCGCGGGCGGGGTGAAGGCCGGGGCGTCCGGGACGATCGGGCGCCGGTCCTCCCACCACGTCTCGTACTTCTCCTCCCAGGCGTCGCGGGCCTCCCTGTAGGCCGCGTCGTCACTGTAGGAGGAGCGGCTCGGATACTCCGGTTCCGAGTCGTACCAGCCGTAGGGGTCGGCCTCGATCCGCAGGGGCCGCGGGTGCCGCAGGTCGGTCAGCACGTTCTCGAACAGCGGGCGCAGGCGCGCGAACACGTCCGGCAGGACGGAGGCCAGGGCCTGATGCGTCACGGGGTGGAGGTTGTTGACGTACGAACGGAAGGCGACGGCCCCGTCCTCACTGACGTCCACGTCCGTGGGCAGCCACTGGAACCTCTCCGAGAACTCGTACTTCGCGTAGTGGTTCGCCGGGTTCTGCCAGGCCCGCTCGGGACCTCCGCTCACCTCCCGCACCAGGCAGAACAGCGAGGGGTGTACGAGATCCAGTACCTGGCCGTCGGATCCGGGATGCCAGTCCCGCTCGGCTTCGGGGACCTCTTCCAGGACCCGGACCGCCTCGCGCAGCCGGGACCTGAGCTGCTCGTCGACGAGGGCATCCGACTGCCAGACCCCGTCGACCGCGGACACCTCGATGCCCGTCCGCGCGTCCCGCTGCGCGGCGTAGTGCCGCAGCTCGGCGAGTATGTAACCCACCTGTGCTTCGGTCAGGCCCTGCGCCGACGCTTCCTGCGTCCACCTGGCGACGATGCCGGCGTCGTTCATCTTGTCGAACCAGGCGGGTTTGGCGCGCAGGTGCGCGCTGCACTGCATCATCTGCAGTTCCCGCAGCGTCCGGGGCGTCGCGAACGCCGGGGAACTGGAGCTCTGGAAGGGCAGCGGGAAGGCGGACAGGCCGGTCACTTCGGATGGTCCTCACGGTCGGGTTGCGGTGCCGGGAAGAATAGCCCGGTCCACTGACACCGCAGGTGAAGGGCCCTGGGACGCACGCTGAAGGGGATCGGCGCGGGCGGGCGCGGCAGAGGTCGCGCGGGAGGGCGATCTCGGCCACGAGGTGCAGCAGTTCCTGGTTGACCCACCAGACGATGCGGATGAACGGCTCCTCCGGATCGCTTCCACCAGGCCGGCACAGCCGGTGCTGCGGCCCCATCTCCGTTTTCCCCTGTCGGCGCGGGCTCCCCAGATGCCATGATCATGATGCTGATCCGGGCACCGGCACGTCATCTGGCCGGCCCGGCGGCCCGGCCGCACCATGGCGGCGCGACCAGCGGAAGGAACCCGGCATGCGCAGACTCGTCTACTTCGTCGCCACCACTCTCGACGGCTTCATCGCGGGCCCGGACGGTGCGGACCCCACGGGCCCGAACGGCTTCTGGCCCATATCCGAGGACTACGTCCAGCACCTGGTGGCCGAGTACCCGGAGACCCTGCCCGTGCAGGCCCGGCAGGCGCTCTCCGTCACGGCGCCGGGTACGCACTTCGACACCGTGCTCGAGGGGCGGCGCAGCTACGAGATCGGTCTTGCGGCCGGCATCACCAACGCCTTCCCCCACCTGCGGCACCTGGTGTTCTCCCGGACCCTGACCGAGAGCCCGGACCCCTCGGTCGAACTGGTCGCCGACGACCCGGCGGTGACCGTGAGCGAGCTCAAGCAGCAAGAGGGCAAGGACATCTGGCTGCTCGGCGGAGCGGAGCTCGCGCGGTCCCTGCACACAGAGATCGACGCGCTGGTCCTGAAAGTCGCTCCGCTGACCATCGGTGACGGCATCCCGCTGTTCTCCCGCGACGCCGCCTTCGACCCCCGCACGTGGGCGCTCTCTGACCACACGGTCCTCAAGAGCGGTGCGCTCTTCCTCACTTACACACGCTCCGACGCCTGAGCGCTCCTGGCGGGGCCTTGTTCCGTTACCGACATCCTGGGCACCGTGCCCGGCGCGCGGTACGGTCGGGGTCACGGTTGCCGACACGGGGGTTGCGCATGCTGTCCGAGGCACTGACCGCGCTGGCCATGTCCGGTGGGACGGCGGTGGTGACCGCGGCCGGGACCGCGGCCTGGGAAGGGTTCCGAAGCCGGGTGGCCGCCTGGTTCGGGCGGGGGAACGCCCAGCGCGAGAGCACTGAGCTGCAGCGTTTGGAACGCACCGCCGCCGAGCTCGCGGCGGCCGAGGGCGGCGGCCGGCTGGAGCGGCTCCGGATCCGGCAGGAGACGTCCTGGCAGGCCCGGTTCGAGGCGTTCTTGGAGGACCTGCCGGACGACGAGCGCGAGCGCGCGGGCGAGGCTCTGCGCGAGCTGCTCGATGAGCGCGCGGCGCAGGCCCAGGTGTCGGCCGGGGACGGCGGGATGGCGGTCGGCGGAAGCGTGCACATCAGCGCGCAGGAAGGCTCGGTCGCCGCCGGTGTGATTCACGGGGGTGTGCGGATCGGCCACCCTCAGGGGCCGGATCCGTCCAGGGGCTGAACGGACCGGCTACGCCAAGCCCGCCAGAGACCTCGCCACCGCCGGTTTTCTCGGGGGTACGGGCGAGCAACCACAGCCTCGCCGTCGGCCACGCCGACCACGTGGCCTACTACGCCGGCCGACGCGCCCCGGCGGCCTGGCCGCACCAGGTCGGGGCGGTCCCGGCTGCTGCGGGCTGCTTCCAGCACCGGGCCTTCACCGACATCCCCGGCACCCCTGCGCGCTGCCGGATTCTGGTCGGCACAGCGGGGGTCGGCAAGACCCAGCTGGCCGCGAGCGAGGCTCGGACGGCCTGGCGGGCCGGGCAGCTCGACTTGCTGCTCTGGGTGAGCGCCGGCAGCCGCGTGGAGATTCTGACCGCCTACGCCCGGGCCCTCGCCGAGATCACTGGTGGTGACCCAGCCGATCCGGAGCAGGGCGGGCGCGAGTTCCTGGCCTGGCTCCGGCCGGGCGGGGGCGGGGAGGCGGTCCGCTGGCTGATCGTCCTGGACGGTCTGGTCGACCGCGACGATCTGCGCGGTCTCTGGCCTCCGGACCAGCCCGTGGGGCGGACCCTGGTCACCACCTGGCGCCGGGACCTGGCCCGCGAGGGGCTCGGCCGGCAGGTGGTCACCGTTCCGCCGTTCAGCTCCGCCGAGGCATCCGGCTACCTCACGGCGGTGCTCGCCGCGTCCGGCCGAGTCGAACCGCCTGAGCGGCTGGAGGCGCTGGCCCACGAGTTCGGGCACCTGCCGGCCGCACTCGCGCAGGCGGCCGCCTACCTGGGCAGCACCGGCCTGAGCTGCGCCGGCTACCTCCGCCTCCTGCGGGACGAGGGGCGGCAGCTGGCCGACCTCGTACCGGACCCCGGCGGACTGCCGGACGGGCAGAGCCTGCCGCTGCCCAGCATCTGGGACCTCGCACTGGAGCGCGCCGACGCCCTGGCGCCGGCCGGGGCGGCGCGGGTGCTGCTGGAGCTGGCGGCGCAGCTGGCTTCCGACGGCATCCCGGCTGCGGTGCTGACCCCTGCCTTCAGGTATCTCGACGATCTCGACCAGGAGCGCAGCGGCCGCCCGGCGGAGGGCGCGGAGCCGGACGGGAGCGCCGCCGGGACGCTCGCGCTACTGCACCAGTGGAGCCTGCTCGACTACGACCCGGCGGACCAGGACCGGTCCGTGCGGGTCCACCCGGTGGTACAGCGAGCCGTCCGTGAGCGCGTACCCGCCCGCCGGGCCGCCGAGCTGGCCGGCCGGGCCGCCAGCCTGCTCCTCGTCGCGTCCCGGAAGTCGGCGGACGAGGTGAACTCGACGTCGTTCTTCCTGGTACCTCCGCATGAGCAGGCGCCGCACCTGCGTTCGCGCGTCCTCGACTTCTCGCCGGACGTGCTGCGTTCGAATGTCGAGGCGCTGATGCGCCATGCCCCGGCCCTGCTGCTGGGCTCTGGCGAGCCAGAGCTCCGGCACGGCTGGAGCACCGGTGCGGGGCTGCACGACCTGGTGCTCCGGGTGGGGGACGCGCTGGCTGACGACGGTCGGCCACAGGCCGCGCTGGACTACTTCTCAGCTCTGCTGCCGGCGACGGCAGACCGGCTGGGAGCCCGGCACCAGTCCGTGACGAAACTGCGCGGCCGGATCGCGCGGTTGCGGGCGGAGTCCGGTGACCTCGCCACCGCTGTCACCGCGTACCGGCGGATGATCGACGATCAGCTGGAGCTGCTGAAACCGGAGTACGCACTGCTCCCCTCCCAACGGGTCCGCCTGGTCGAGGAGGTCACCGCACTGCGCCACCGCCTGGCCCGCTGGCTCGAAGAGGCAGGCGACCTGCCGGGCGTCGCAGGCGTCTATGACGACATCCTCGCCGATCACCGGTACATCGCGGCCGTTGACGGACGGACGGGGCCGCCCGACTTCACCCTGCGACGCACCGCCGCCGAGTGGCAGGGAAGGTCGGGGGACGCCGCCGGGGCTGTGGTCGCGTATCACCAGCTCGTTGACGAGCAGTTCCGCACGTACGGGCCGGGGCACCCGGGCACCTTCGACACCCGCTTCCGCTTCGGCCACTGGCTGGGCGAGTCGGGCGACGCGCGAGGGGCCGTGACGGTCCTGTCCGCCCTGCTGAGCGAGCAACTGCGCGTCCTGCGCCCGGACCACCCCGACCTCGCGACCACCCGGCAGGCACTGACGTACTGGCGGGAGCGCTCCCGGGGCAGGGGGTGGCTGCGCGGGAGGTAGACCTTGGCCGGCCGCCCACCCAGGTGGCGGCCGGCGCGCGCAAGGTCGGTGGTCTCCCGGTGCCGGCGATCAGCGGCTCAGACTGCACCGCGCCAGGAGCCGGTCTCCCGGCCTCGGTCCTCGATGTACTCCTTGAACCGCTTCAGGTCACCGCTGATCTGGCGCTTGACGAACCCGAGCTTGTCGCCGACGTTCTCGGCGAACCCCTCCGGGTCGTAGTCGAGCTGGAGCATCACCTTCGACCGGTTGTCGCCCAGACGGTGGAACGTCACCACGCCGGCCTGCTTCACCTCGCCGCCGAGGGTCGTCCACGCGACCCGCTCGTCGGGGATCTGCTCGGTGATCTCCGCCTCGAACTCCTTCTTCACCCCGCCGACCTTCGCCACCCAGTGGGTCATGGTGTCGGTGCGCTGGTCGATCCGCTCCACCCCGTCCATGAAGTGGGGGAACGACTCGAACTGCGTCCACTGGTTGTACGCCGTGCGCACCGGGACATCGACCTCGATGGACTCTTCGACCTGCGACACAGGAGCATCCTTTCCTTCTCACCGGCCAGGCGGTGTTCGCCCGGCCCAGGGGGCTCTTCCCCTGCCCGCGCGTCTGCCCACGAATTACCCGTCCATCACCCCGGAAGGACACCTACGCCACCGGCGCTGCTGTCCGTCGTCCGCCTCCATACTGATGAGCATGACGTCAGTGATCGCACCGTCTGAGCCCGAGCGTGCGGCCTTGGTGGTGGACGGACGTCGTCTGTCCTTTCTCGATTTCGGGGGTTCCGGCAGTCCTCTCCTCGCCCTGCACGGGCACTTCGGAGACGGCCGTACCTTCGCGCGTCTGGCTTCGGAGTTGGGCGGCTCGTGGCGGATCATCGCGCTCGACCAGCGGGGACACGGCCTCTCCGACAGTGCGCCTGATTTCTCCCGTTCCGGCTACGTCGAGGACGCCGCAGCCGTACTGGAACATCTGGGGATCCGCCGCGCGGTCGTGCTCGGTCATTCTCTGGGCGGCGTCAACGCCTACCAGCTCGCGGCGTGGTTTCCCGGGCTCGTGGAGGCACTGGTCGTCGAGGACATCGGTGTCGAGGTGGAAGGGGACCTGTCCTTCGGCCTGTCCTGGCCGCACCGGGCACCGACACGGACCGGGCTGTTGGCGGAGCTCGGCTCCTCCGCGCGCCACCTCAAGGATGCCG
Source organism: Streptomyces sp. NPDC006687 (assembly GCF_040636215.1). Classification (NCBI taxonomy): domain Bacteria; kingdom Bacillati; phylum Actinomycetota; class Actinomycetes; order Kitasatosporales; family Streptomycetaceae; genus Streptomyces; species Streptomyces sp. NPDC006687. Next base: position 58,739 of record NZ_JBEYJJ010000009.1, read on the forward strand.
TCCGTGAGTACGCCGACGGGTGGGGCCTTGCCTTCGGCCCCGAGGACATGGTCGCCTCACAGAGACAGCTCAACGGGGATCACTGGAGCGACTGGCTCGCCAGCGACTGCCCGGCGTTGCTCCTGCGTGGCAGCCGTAGCACCGTGCTCAGCGCCGAGCACGCGAAGGAGATGGCCGCGCGACGGCCCCGTACGCGGCTGGTGGAACTTCCCGCGGGGCACACCGTCCACGAGACCGTGCCAGGGGAGTTCGCCGCCGCCGTCAGCCGGTTCCTCGGCTCGTTGTGAAGAGCGCCGCGTGGCTGGGGTCTGGGGCTTCTTCAGCCCCGGTTGAGGTCGCTGTGCACCAGGTGGTGGTCCGAGTACGGGCTGGGGTGGACGCGCTGGGTGCGGGGGGTGATGCCGCGCAGGAAGACGTAGTCGAACTTGCTGTTCCAGTCGGTGGTCGTCGTGCAGGCGTCGCTGTCGGCCGTCGGAGGGGTGCAGTGGGGGTCCGCGTCGCGGGCGAGGGTCCACATGGGGCCCAGTTCAGGCGCGTTCGGGACCGCGTTGAAGTCACCGAGGACGATGGCGCGGTCGTGCCGGGCGACTTCCGAGGTCAGTACCCTCACCTGACCCGCCCGTACCTCTTCCTGACGGCGCTGGGCGAGGTGGGTGTCGAAGACGCGGACGGGCCGGCCGCCCACCAGCGTGGTGACGGCCAGGTACCCGCGGTCCTCGGAGCCGCCGTCGGGGTATTCGACGCTCACCCGGTCCGTCATCGGCGCCGCCGAGAGGATCGCCTGGCCGAAGCCGCCCGGCCGCCACGGCAGCCCGCCGCAGCGGTTCCAGTTCCGCAGGACTGTCCCGTACGCGACGCGGTAGACCAGCCCGTAGACCTCCTCCAGGTACCTGCGGATCTGCTCGACGTCACGTACGCACGCCTCCTGCAAGCCGATGACCTGCGGCGCGTACGTGGCGATCTCCGTCGCCCGACCGAAGTTGTGGCTGCTCCCGCCGCACGGGTTGCAGAGGTTCCAGGTCGCGACCCGGTCCTCGAACGGCAGCCGTCTGGCGACGGGGACGCCACCGCCCTGTGCGCCCGGGCCCAGAAGGAGCGCCATGCAGAGCGCGCCCATCGCGCCCGCGGCCCATCGCGCGCCCCTGCTCAGCACCATCGCCTCCCCCGGAGTGGACGCACATCGTCACACGGCCGCCTCGACGGACGATCGAGGCGCTGTGCGGCAGGTCCGGGGAGGCGGTGGAGGGTCAGCAAGTCGGCCGAGGCGGGGCTTCTACCACTGGACTGCGGTGAAGTCGATGGGGCGGGGGCGGAGCCGTTGGGTGCGGGTGGTCAGCTCGCTGAGGCGGCGGGACATCTCGTCGGCGGGGAGCCGGTGGCGGTCTCCGTGGCCCGGCAGGACCCATTCGAACCGCAGGTGCCCGGCTGTCCTGGTGAGGGAGGTGGCCAGCTCCTCGATGGAGTACCAGGTCACGCTGTCGGCGACGGCCAGGTCGCCGGTGGCGCGTGACCAGTAGAAGCTGTCGCCGCTGAAGCAGTACCGGTCATCGGCGAGGTAGAGGACGCTGCCCTGGGTATGGCCGGGCAGCGGGTGAGCGGTGACACCCTGGCCGATCTCCACTGGGTCGAGGCCCCGTATCACCTGGTCGGCGTCGGGTGCGGCATCGAGGTCGCCCTCGTGGATCCACAGCCGGGCGCCGAAACGGTCCGCGTAGCGGCGGCCGTGGGCGGCGTGGTCGCGGTGGGTGAGCAGCACATCGGTGACCGGACCGAAGGCCGAGTACCGATCGGCCAGTTGGCGGCTCCAGCGGGGCGTGTCGACCATCATGACGGTGCCGTCGGGGCGTAGGAGCAGGTAGGAGTTGGCTCCTGCGGTGTGGCGGGAGTTGTGGCCGCACAGCAGTACGCCGCTGTCCAAGGGCATCGGGAAGGGATCGAGCCGCTGGTCCGGTCGGCCGGAGAGGGGGCGGATGGAGCGGGTGGGGCAGGCGAAGACGGCCGCGTGTAAGCGCCGGGTCTCCGCTTCGTCGCGCGGTGGGCGCCGGATCCGGGACCTTCCGTCGGCCTCTTCGATCAGGTCGGGTGCGAGCTGCCGCGCGACATCGCAGTTGAAGCAGCGGTCGTCCACGTACCAGCCGTCCATGGGGGTCCTTCCTCGGCGGATATCAGCCCTGGGGGCAGCGGCCCCGAACAGGGGCGCTGCCCGTCCAGGAATACCCGAGGCGCCGGACGAAGCGGAAGGACCGCCGATCTTGTGTTTCCGGGCGTGGGCTGCTCTGCCGGAGCCATACGGACGCGTGGTCGGATGTGGCTGTGGGCGAAGATTCCGCGGGGCGGCCCGGGCGCGAGGGCCCGGGCCGAGCAGGCCCGTCACGGTGGGACGTGCTCCGGTGCGGGCTAGATGCGGCCGCCGGTGAGGCGCGACAGGGGGCCGCGGGTGCGGCGGCCCGAGCGGTGGCCCAGGGTGTAGGCGGTGGTCAGGGCGGCTGCGCCGGCGGTGGCGGCACCGGCCGCGAGGGCCTTTCGGGCCCGGATCGCGGTCCAGATCCAGCCGGCTCGGCCGACGCTGCCGCGCAGCGCCTGCGCCGCGGCCGCGGTCTTCTCCGCCAGCGGTGCGGGGAGGACGGTCGGGAACCCCTCGGTGGCGCTCGCCGCGGCGGCTGCCTGGGGGCGGGCCTTGGTTCCGTTGGCGGAACTACGGGGCCTGGACTGGGTGTTGGAGTTCTTCGATTCGGTCATGTCCCGCTTGTGGCCGGGAGTACGTACGGTAAACCACTCCGGGGTGATGGGTTTTGGCGCTCACAGCAGCTTTCCCAGGGGTCCCAGGTCGATGTTGAGGTCCTCCGGACGCAGCCCGAAGCGGCTGCGCAGGAGTTCCATCCGGTCCTCCAGAAGCATCAGGGTCAGGCCGAGGCGCTCCTCCTGGTCCTCCGACAGGTCGCCGGTCTCGACGCGGCGCAGGGCCTGGCGTTCCATCAGCTGCCGCAACAGTTCGATGACGGTCAGGACGAGGCGGGCCAGATCGCGTTCGACGGTGTCGGGGTCGAGGTCCACCCGCTGTGGGCGGCTCATGGCGTTCCCTCCCTCCAGGGTGTGGGGACCGCGTCGTTCACCGAGCTGATCAGGGCTTTCAGGTCGATGCGTACGAGGTCTACGTCGGCGATGCGCAGGGTGATGTCGCCGGCGAGGACCACCCCGCCCGCCAGCAGGCGGTCGAGGAGGTCGACGAGGGCGATGTCCTGGTCCCCGGTCATGCGGGCTCGGCGGTGTGGGTGAACGAGTAGGGGACCCAGGGGCCGGTGATCTCCACCCGGGTGCCCGGCGGCAGTTCGTCGGCCGTGGGGACCTTGTCGAGGAAGGTCTGGCGGTGCGTGGTGGGCACGAGGTAGGCGGCGTTGAGGACGTTCTGGCCGGGGGCGCCCGAGAGTTGCTGCTGCTGGGGCGGGTGGAGCACGGCGGCGCTCGCCTCCCGGGTCAGCCGGTGGTGGAGGGCCTCGGCCGCCCGCCGGGCCTGGCCGGTGCGGTCGGCTTCGGCCCGGCGGTCGGCGAGGCGGCGGCGGAGGTAGTCCCGTCCGGACGCGGTCGTGGGAGCCTCCGGCGGTGATGCGGAGGGGGGCTGGGTGTGGAGTTTCACGCCCCATTCCTCCGCGCCCGTCAGCCGTTCCAGTGCCGCGTCGAGGGGCTCGTAGGCGTCGGCCAGCATCCGCTCGACGCCGGAGCTGCCACGGCAGAGCGTGGCCAGGCGCAGCGGCACCGTGGTGGTGTGGCGGCCGAGGTCGGCGACCACGCCGTGGTGGGCGCGCGCCACCTCGGCGAGCCAGTCCAGGTCCTCCAGGTGCGCGCGCAGCGGCCCTTCGTCGAAGTCGGCCGGTGCGACCGGTTCCACGACCGCCGTGAGGCCCCGGTACGTGACCGGGCGCAGGCCCTCGCCCAAGTGGGAGCGGGCGTCGAGGGAGAGAGGCTGCGACTCCTGGTTTCGGAGGACGGCGTAGACGTAGAGCAGTTCGTCCGTCACGGAAGTTCCTCCTGGCGCGCTTCCAGTTCCGTGATCCGGCGGCGCAGTTCCTCGTTCTCCTTGCCCAGTTCGCGGTGGCGTGCCTTGGAGGACAGGGCCGGATCCTGCTCCCACCAGTCGATTCCCATCTCCTTGGCCCGCTCGACGGAGGCGACCACGAGGCGCAGCTTGATGGTGAGCAGTTCGATGTCGAGGAGGTTGATGCGGATGTCACCGGCGATGACCACGCCCTTGTCGAGGACCCGTTCGAGGATGTCGGCGAGGTTGGCGCTGGAGTTGTCGTCGTAGGAGGGCCGGGGCAGGCCGGAGCCGGAGGAGGAGGGGGAGTTCGGTGAGGGCATCATGCGCGTGCGTGCCGTCGGGTCGCGCGGCGGGCGCGGGGCCGGGCGGGTTCCGGGTCCTCGTCCGGGTCCTCGTCCGGGTCGACGTCCGCGTCCATGTCAGCGCCGTCGTCCGGGTCCAGATCCGCGTCTGCGTCCGGGTCCAGGTCCGCGTCCGGGTCGTCGGCCTGGTCGTCGTAGGGTTCCGGGTCGTCCTCGTAGGTGTCCTCGTACGTGACGTCGTCCGCCGCCTCGTCGTCGGCTTCGGGGGGTTCGGGATCCTCGCCCTCCTGGGCCGGGTCGACGAGTTCGCCCTCGTGGACCTCGCCGCGCCGGCCGTCCGGCTCGCCGCCCTTGACGGTGAGGTAGCGGGCGTAGTTCTTCAGGTCCAGGCGTACGCGCCGGCCCTGGGCGCGCCAGAGGTTGGCGGTCTTCTCCATCAGGCCGCGCGGGTGGTATTCGATGACGAGCAGGACGCGGGTGAGGTCGACGGTGAGCTCGTGGAAGGTCACCACCCCGCGCGTGGTGCCCTTGTCGCCTTCGGACGTCCAGGCGATGCGCTCGTCGGGCACCTGCTCGGTGATGTGGGACCTCCAGGTGCGGCGGGACCAGAAGATCTTGGCGTTCCACTCGCTGGTGGTCTCGTCGGTGGCTTCGGCGCTGGTGACGCCTCGCGCGAAGTCGGGGAAGTCGCGGTAGCGCGTCCACTGGTTGTAGGCGTCCTCGACGGGGACGCCGACGTCCACCGATTCGAGGATGGCGGTGGGACGGCCCCGGCCGGGCTTGCCGCCGCGCCGGCCCAGCCGTTCGCGTACCGCGCTCGCCGCCTTGTCCTTGGCCTGCTTCGCCCCGGCTTCGACGACCGCCCTGAGCGGTCCGCGGCCCTTGCCGATCCTGCGGGCGCCGTCCAGGGCCATGGCCTTCAGCCCGGGGCTGCTGCCGTCGGCCAGGGCGTTGAGGTGGGCGGTGGAGCGGCCCAGGGCGCGGCCGGCGCCTGCCAGGAGGCGTTCGGTCTGGGCCATCAGGTACGCCTCCAGTTCCTGCTTGGCCCGGTCCGCGGCGGGGCTGTCCTTCAGTCGCGCCAGTGCTGTCTCAGGCATCCTCGTCACCGCCCCGGCCCCGGCCCGTGGACCGCTTCGCGGTGGTGCGCCGGGCCTGCGGCTTGTCCGCGTCGCTGCCGGTGTGGCCGTCGGCGGTCTTGCGGCTGCCGCTCTTGTTCGTGCCCCGGTTCTTGGCCGTGGAGGCTGCGGTGCGGCGGTTGGTGGTGCGGCCGGCCGGCCGCTTGCGGGCCGGCCGGTCGTCGGACTCGTCACCCTCGTCCTCGTCGGCTGCGCCGGGCTTGTCGTCGCGGCCCGTCAGACCCGCCAGGCGGTCCTGTACGTCCAGGGTGCGGTCGTGGAGCCGGTCGGCGACCGCCTCCAGGCGGCGGTCGACCAGGGCGCCGGCCGCCGCCGCCCCCACCCCGCGCAGGTCCGTGCGCAGTTGCTCGCGTATTTCCTTCAACTGGGGGCTGTTGTTCAAGTGCTGGCCCAGGAAGGAGGCGACCGAAGCTCCGTCGGGTGCGAGTTTGCGGCCGAGCACGAGGGTGGTCAGGCCGAAGGCCAGCTTGGCCTTCTTCGTGCGGCCCAGCACATAGCCGGCGCCGACTGCCAGTCCCATTGCCATGCGGGGGTTCATAGCCGTCGCATCCTGCTTTCCAGTCGGGCCAGGAGTTCGTCCTCCCGGCGGTCGAATTCGGCCTCGTCCATCGCGCCCGCCTCGAATGCCTCGACGAGCCGGGCGAGCTCGCGCTGGACCACGGCGGGGTCGTAGTACTGCCGCTCCGCTTCCGCGACGACCTGACGCAGGACCCATCCGGTCCCGCGCAGCGGCGCGGCAGGGAACAGCAGCACTTCCTTGAGCAGGCCCACCCCGCTCAGCCCGCCTCGGCGAAGCTGTACGGGGGCAGGGGGCCGGTCGCCTGTATCTGGAGGTGCTCATGCTGCTCGTGCAGCCCGCGCACGGCGGCGAGGAACTCCTCCCGGCGCTCGCGGTCGACGAGGAACGAGTAGTTGGCCAGCCACCCGGTGCCCTCGGGGCCCCGGCGGACCCCTTCGGCGAGCGGGGCGAGGGTGCGCTCGATCAGCTCGGCGTCGGTCCGCTCCCGCTCGGACACGGCCCGGGCGACGAGTTCGCCGAAGGCGAGTTTCTCCTCGTGGGTGCCGCCGCCCGACGCGCGGTTGGCCAGGTGGCGGGCGCGGAGTTCGGGATCGGCGGCCAGTACGGCGTACAGGACGGCGTCCTCGTCGTGGTTGGCCTTGACGTTGTACTCGTCGCGCCCGGTCAGGACCGTCAGCCGCTCCACGTACGCGTCGTGGTGCTCGCTGAGGACCGCGCCGACGGCCTCGTCGTCGGGTGAGACACCGCCGAAGCGCATGGGCAGTACGGGGCCGCCCGCCTGCGCCTGGATCACCACCCGCTGGTGGGCGAGGAGGTCGCGCCGCTTCGCCTTGAGTTCCGCGGGGGCGTCGCTGACCAGGGCGACCAGTTCGCCGGCCCGTACGGTGCGCACCGGAAGGGGCGGCTCGCCGATTCCCTCGATGGTGTCGGGCAGTTGCTGCGAGGCACGCGTGATGCCGTAGACGTAGGTGCTCATTCCTTCTCCTCCCTGCGGGTGGCGGTGCGGCGGCGCGGCCGGCTTTCGCTCTTCTCCTCGGAGCTTTCTTCGCGGGCCTGGCTGAAGGCGTCGGAGATGGTCTGCGCGGCGCCGCTGAGGGCGCCCTTGGTCTTGCCGCGCGCGCCGGATTCGGTCATCTCCCCGACGAGGTCGGGCAGGCCCGGGCTCTTGCGGGGGCCCGCTTCCAGGTCGAGCCGGTTACACGCCTCGGCGAAGCGCAGGTAGGTGTCCACGCTGGCCACGACCACGCGGATGTCTATCTTGAGGATCTCGATGCCGACCAGGGAGACCCGTACGAACGCGTCGATGACCAGGCCGCGGTCCAGGATCAGTTCGAGTACGTCGTACAGGCCGCTGGAGCCACCGCCCGAGGCGGCGGGTGCGGGCTGCGCAGGAACGACAGTCATAGTTCCGGTTCCCTTTCTCTGGGGTAGGGCCGGGAGTTGCCGCGGTTCAGCGGCGGTCCGAACGACCCCTTTCGTAGCGGCGGGTGCGTCGGTAGCCGAGGAGCTCGCCGTCGGCGTCGACCTCGACGTCGTAGGAGGCGAGCAGTGTCATCGTGTCCGGGACGCGGGGCAGCTCGACGATCTCGACCTTGAGGTTCCAGGTGCCGTCGTCGGCGCGCTCACAGGAACTCACCGCTTCGGCCGGCAGGCCGAGCAGCTGGGACAGCTGCTGCATCGCCGAAAGGATCACCGCTGCCGGGCGCGGGGGCTTGCCTCCGTCCGCCTTCTTGTGTGTGTCGTTGTCCGATGTGTTGGCCATGACTTCCTCCCTGGTGCGTATGGCCGACTGGTCCGGGCTGAAACAGCCCGGATTCCGGTGTGAGCTGAGTCCGCCTCAGAGGATCCGGATCATGGGGGGCGTTTGCGGGTAGTGAAGACGCTGTCGGGCCGGCGCCGGGGACGGTCACGCGGCCCGGCCCGAGCCCCCGAGGAACAGTGGAGGAGAATCCGATGTCCGAGCAGGACGATCTGCGTCAGCGGTTGCGGTCGCTGCGCCAGGAGCTTGAGGAGCAGCCGGCGCTCTCGGCGCGTGAGCGCGAGGACGTCCGTGCGCTGATCGAGGCCATCGAGGACCGGCTCCGGACGGGTGGGCACGCCTCGCACTCCGGTCTGTCCGACCGCGTGAACCTGGCGGTGGAGCGCTTCGAAGTCCGCCATCCCCAGGTCTCCGGGGCGCTGCACGGGATCGGTGTGGCTCTGGCCAACGCCGGCATCTAGCGGCCGCGGGGTGCATGAAATCGGCGTGGCGAAGCATCCGGGTGTCATGGAATGCGTGATGTACGAGGAACGCTCCGGGCGGTCGGAGACGGTGGAGTGCGGCCTGGAGGACGATTCCTGCCAGCTGGTGCTGAAACGGCTGCGCGGGCTGGGCGAGGGCGAGTTCGGCTGGGTGCGGCTGGTCGATCCGGCCGAGTCCGAGCTGGTGCGGCTGGCCGGGGAGCTGGGCCTGCATCCGCTGGCGGTGGAGGACGCGGTCCAGGCGCGGCAGCGTCCTAAGCGGGAACGTTTCGGTGATGTGCTGGCCGTCGCGTTGAAGACGCTCTGGTACGTCGACGCGGAGTCGGCGGTGGAGACGGGGCAGCTGATGGTCTTCGTGGGCCCCCGGTACGTGCTGACCGTACGCCACGGGCCGGTGGACCCGGCGGGGGAAGCGGCCCGCCGGCTGGCAGCCGACCCCGGCATGCTGCGGTTCGGCCCGATGGCCGTTCTGCACGCCCTCCTCGACGTGGTCGTGGACGACTACGGCGACTGCGCCGACAAGGTGCGGGCCGCGCTCACCGCGCTGGAGGACCGCGTCTTCTCCCCCTCCCGGGTCGACCACACCGAGGCGATCTACTCCCTCAAGCGGGAGGTACGGGAGTTCCGCGACGCGGTGCTGCCCCTCGTCCCGGTCCTCCAGGGACTCCTCGCCGGCCCGCGCGAGGGCGGTCCGCAGCATCCGCCGAAGGTGCTCCCCTACTTCCGGGACGTGGAGGACCACCTGAACCGCACCGCCACCGAGGTACGGTCGCTGGACGAGCTGCTGACTTCGGTCCTGGACGCCCAGCAGGCACGGGTGGGCACCTGGCAGAACGACGACATGCGGCGGATCTCGGCCTGGGCGGCGATCTTCGCCATTCCGACCATGGTCGCCGGGGTGTACGGGATGAACTTCGAGCACATGCCGGAGCTCCGGTGGAGCCTCGGCTACCCCCTCGCCCTCGCCCTCATGGCCCTGGCGTCCGGGCTCCTCTACCGCGCCTTCCGCCGCAACGGCTGGCTCTGACCGCCGTCCTACAGCTGGTCTCCCCTGCCGGCCCGTTCCGGAGGGTGCGTCCCGCCGCCGTCCTTGATGTCCACCGCGCAGGTGCGTCGGTCGTGGGACTGGTCGTTGGGGATGAACAGCACGCCGACGACCTGCTCGGGGTGCTCGACGTCGAGCCACTCGTCATCCGCGGGGGCGCCGTCCCGCGCGGGCCGCGCCTCGGAGGCGTAGACCGTCCGACAGCCCAGCGCCACGCGCCCCTTGTCGACGGCGCAGACGTCCAGTGCGGGGCCGGGTGTCCTGTCGGCGCCGTCGAAGCGGTAGTGGAAGTGGACCTTGTCGCCTTCGGAGGGCACCTGCGGGTGGGGTTCGAGGCGCCAGTCGACGACCGCGGCGGTGACGCCGAGAGGCCGCCCGGACGTGTCCTCGGCCCGCACGCTGACACCGGCCTCGCCGCGCTCCGCGGTCGTGTCGGTGCAGCCCCAGGCTGCGGAGCAGCCGGACAGGGCGAGCAGGACCAGCGCCAACGGGGCACCGGCACGTATCCGTGCAGGGAACACTGGGACGACCTCCGGTCGGGGTGGGGCGGAGCAGTGTATCCCCGTGGACCGGGCGGGCAGCGGGACGGGGGTTCAGGTGCGGTGGCCGGGGGCGGGGGTGGTGGCGTAGCGGGTCATGGTGGCGAGGGTGTCCTCGGGGGTGAGGGGGCGGCCCGTGGTGAGCATCCGCTGGAGGTCGCGGAAGTACTGCACGTAGTGGCCGGGGGTGAAGACGCTGAGCATGACGGCGGGCCGGCCGGTCAGGTTGGCGAAGGTGTGGGGGGTGCCGGGCGGGACCATGACGAGCGTGCCCGCGGTGGCGTCGTGTTCCGTGGTGCCGACGGTGAACCTGACCGTGCCGGAGAGGATGTAGAAGCCCTCGTCATGTCGCTCGTGGCGGTGCTGGGGCGGCCCTTCGGTGTGCGGGGCCAGGACGGATTCGGTGATCGCCAGGCGGTGCCCGGTGTGGCTGCCGTCCTCCAGAACGCGCATGTGCGTGGTGCCCAGGATGATGGTCTCGCCGTCGCCGGAACCGACCACTGACAGGGTGTTCTCTTCTTCGGTCATGGTCATCAGTGCACCGCCGGGGGCCTGACGGTGTCCAAGACCCGTTGCGTGGCGCCGATACCTCATCGGTATCGTCGCAGCGTGGAGTTACGGACCTTGCGTTACTTCGTGGCGGTCGCCGAGGAACGCCACTTCGGCCGGGCCGCCGCCCGGCTGCACATGAGTCAGCCGCCGCTGAGCCGGGCGGTCAAGCAGCTGGAAGCCGAGGTCGGAGCCCCGCTGTTCGCCCGCTCGCCTGCGGGGGTCACGCTCACCGCGGTGGGCTCGGTGCTGCTCGACGAGGCGCGGGCGCTGCTCGGCCATGCCGACCGCGTCCGGGAACGGGTGCGCGCGGCGGCCGGCTCCGGAAGCCTCGCCATCGGCATCCTGGGCGACGGCACCGACCCCGGAGTGGCCCGGGTGGCCGCCGCCTTCCGGCGCAGCCGTCCCGGTGTCGACATCCGCGTCCGCGACACCGATCTGACCGACCCCACCTGCGGGTTGCGCGCCGGGCTGGTCGATGTCGCGCTGACCCGGGCGCCGTTCGACGAGACGGCCCTGGCGGTGCGCACCCTGCGGGCCGACCCGGTCGGCGTGGTGCTGCGCGCCGACGATCCGCTGGCCCGTCGCGGCGGGCTGCGGCTGGCCGAGCTGTGCGACCGCCGCTGGTTCCGGTTCCCTCAGGGCACCGATCCGGTCTGGCAGGCGTACTGGCACGGTGGCGGCCCACGCGAGGGCCCCGTCGTGCGCGGCGTCCAGGAATGCCTGCAGGCCGTGCTGTGGAACGGCACCGTCGGCCTGGCCCCGCTCGGGCACCGCCTGCCGGCGGAGCTGGCGGTGGTGCCGCTGACCGATATGCCGCCGAGCCGCGTGGTGGCGGTGTGGAACGCGGGTGACAGCAACCCGTTGGTCCGGTCCTTCGTGGAGAGCGCGGCGAGCGCGTACGCCGTCAGTACGAGTGGGCCGCCGTGACGGCTGCGGACAGGTGCAGGGACGCTTCGGCCGGGGCGCCGCGGAGGTGTTTCAGGGTGAGGGTGAGGGCGTCGACCACCGCGAGGTGGGCCAGGCGGCTGGCGACCGTTTCGAGGCCGAAGACCAGGTCCTGGCCGCCCGCGACCAGGGTGCAGTCGGCGGTCTCGCTCAGTGGTGAGCGGGCGTAGCTGGTGAGGGCGACGACCCGGGCGCCGGCCCCTCGGGCGCGCTGGGCGGTGTCGACCGTGCTGCGGGTGGCGCCCGTGTGGCTGACGGCCAGACAGGTGTCGGCGGCGGTGAGCCGGGAGGCGGCCAGCTGCGCGGTCAGCGGGTCGGCGGGAGCGTCGACCGCGAGGCCGAGGGCGCGCAGCCGGTAGGCGGTGTCCAGGACGACGGCGCCGGACAGTCCCGCCCCGGCGACGAGGACCCGGGGGGCGGAGTCGAGCAGCCCGGCCGCCGTGCGCAGCTGGTCCGGGGTCACCGTCGCGGTCAGTCCGTCCAGCGCCTCCCGGGCGGCGCGGACCGTGTCGGCCAGGGCCCGGGCGGCCGGGTCCCGGTCACGGGACGGTTCCGGGGCGGGCGCCTGCCGGGCGGCGGCGATCTTCAGCTCCTGGTACCCGCGGAACCCCAGCCGCTGGCAGGCCCGTACGACGGAGGACGGTGCGGTGCCGGCCAGGGCGGCGACGTCGCTGACGCTGAGGTGCACCACCTCCGCTCCCTTGTCCAGGACGACCTGCGCCACCCGGGCCTCGGTGTCGCGCAGCTCGGGCAGGCGGGCCCGGATGTGGGCGGCGAGCCCGCCCGTGGGTGCGGAATGAATTTCCATGTTGTTAGATTACCAAGGAATTCCGTTCCAGCACCTTGCTCTCTGCCGTGAGGAGTGGTCGTGTCTGCCGATCTGCTGTCGGGGGCGGCCGCCGTGCCCGTCGTCGTTCTCGCCTCGGCGGTGCTGCACGCCGTCTGGAACGGCCTGGCACACGGGCTGCGGGACAAGCTGGCGGGCTTCACCCTCATCAGCCTCGCCTCCGCCGGCTGCGGGGCCGTCCTCGTCTGCTTCGCCCCGCTGCCCGAGCCGGCGGCCTGGCCGTACATCGCCGCCTCGGCCGCGCTGCAGACGGCGTACCAGCTCCTGCTCCTGCGCGCCTACCAGCTGGGCGACTTCGGGCAGATGTACCCCACCGCCCGTGGCACCTCGCCGCTCGTGGTGGCGCTCGTCTCGACCGCCCTGCTGGGGCACTCCCTGCCCGCCGGCCAGGCCCTCGGCATCGCGGTGATCTCCTGCGGCCTGGCGGCCCTCGCCGTCGCCGACGGAATGCCCGGCCGCGCCCAGCTGCCCGCGCTGGCCGCCGCGCTCGGCACCGGGGTGATGATCGCCTCGTACACCCTCGTCGACGGCAGCGGGGTGCGCGTCTCGGGCAGCGTCTTCGGCTACATCGCCTGGCTCTTCCTCTGCCAGGGGCTCGTCCTGCCGGTCGTCGCCCGGGCCGTACGGGGCCCCGGACTGCTCACCGCGCTGCGCCCGCTGTGGGGCCGGGGGCTGGCCGGCGGGCTGCTCTCGCTGCTGGCGTACGGGCTCGTCGTGTGGGCGCAGTCGCGCGGTGATCTGGCCACCGTCGCGGCGTTGCGGGAGACCAGCATCGTCTTCGGCACGCTCATCGGGGCGGTCGTGTTCCGCGAACGCCTCGGCCACCGGCGGATCACCGCGAGCGTGACCGTCCTGGCGGGCATCGCGGTGCTCCAGCTCACCGGCGGCGGTTCCTGAGGGCCCGTGGCGGGGTTCCGGTCAGGGCGTGGTGAGGAGGTGTTCGGGGGCGCCGTCGAGGACGAAGCCGTTGTCGAGGCGGACCCTGACCGTCGCCCGGCTGCCCTCCTCCTGGAAGGCGGTCCATTCCGGTTCGAGGGCGGCGACCTCCTCCTCCAGGCGCTTGCGGCTCTCCTCGGGAATGGTGTGGCCGTAGTCGCCGAGCAGCGAGTTCAGCCGCTGGTACTCCAGGACCGCGTGGCTCGGGGGCCGGTCCGCGTCCACCCGCTCGACCGTGCCCCCGGTGCCCGCAGCCAGCCAGAGGCAGCCGGCGGCGGTCCCGGACGGGCCCGTGACCGCCTCGCCCAGTCCGATGTCCTCGGCGAGCCGCACCCGCTGGCCTTCCCTCAGGGTCATCGGTGGTTCGTCCCTCGTCTCGGCGCCTGCCGTGGGGGCACCCCGCGGCAGGACCATTATCGCGTCCCGCCGCCTCGGGATCGGGACGAGACGGGACGGGCTCAGCCGTTGTGGTAGAAGGTCGTGCAGAGCAGCACCGAGGCGTCGAGCATCGTCCACCACCGGTAGTCGGTGCTGTCCCCCTGGCTGCGGCGGCAGTTCGCGGTGGTCGGGTTCGCCGGGGCGCGGTAGACGCCGGTGATGTGCAGGATGTAGTCGTAGTCGGCCGGGATGCGGGTGGCCCGGCAGTCCACCAGGGTGAAGGTGCCGAGGACGGGCCGGTCGCTCGGCGCCTTGGCGAGGAGGCAGTAGCCGACGCGGAAGATGCGCGTCAGGCAGAGGTTGGTGCTCTTGTAGCGCCAGTTCGTCCGTCCGGACCCGCTGGGGCAGTCGCCCGAGGTGACGGAGCCGACCTGGACGTGCGCCTGCTCGCCGTCGCACCGGACGGGGCCGGGCGGGGCGTCCGCGTTCCACTTGTTGGGGACGCCGGTGTCGTACAGCGGCAGGCAGGAGCCCGCGGTGACCGCCTGGAACGCCTCCTCCCTGAGGTCCCGGGTGGCGGAGGGGGTGGGGTGGGCCGGTTCGGCCGCGGCGGATGCCGTGCTCTGCGCGTGCTCGGTGGCGGAGGACGTGGGGGTGGGCGTGGGCGTGGGGGTGGGCGTCGCTGTCGGGAAGAGCGGCCGGGTGGGCGCCGGGCGCGAGGAGAAGGCGGACGGGGACGGACCGCTCCCCGCTTGGGCGGCCGTCCCGCCGGCCCCCGTCCAGGGCTGCCAGGCGAGCAGCGCGACGGCGAGCAGCACGGCGGCGAACGCCCAGCCGCCCACGCCCGCGCCCCCGTTGCCGCCCGTCCCCCCTCCCCCGGCGGCCTGCCGGGCCAGCCTGCGGGCCTCCTCGGCCCGGCGGCGGCGCGCCGCCTCGGCACGGCGCTCCCGTTCCTGACGTGCGGCGGCCTCCCCCGGATCGGTCGGCTGCGGGATCCGCGGCGGCCCGGAGTCGGCGGGGGCTTCTCCCGTCCCGGAGCGGGGTGCGGCGGGTCCGGCGTCGAGGGCGCGGCCATGGGCCTCGTACGCGGTGATCGTCGCCGTCCACTCCACCGGCAGCCAGCGCCGCCCGCGGCGCTGGGCGGACACGGCGGCCGCCAGCACGGTGGCCAGGTCGGGACGGTCGCGCGGGTCGTGGGCCAGGCAGGGCTCGATCAGCGGGGCCAGGCGGCCGGGCAGCCCCGTCAGATCGACCCGTCCCCCCTGGACATGGGCCAGCAGCACCATCGCGGACTCCAGCCCGTCCCCGTAGGGCGGGCGTCCGACGGCCAGGTGGAAGAGGGTCGCGCCGAGGGAGAAGACGTCCGACGCGGCAGTCGACGCCTCCCCCCGCGCCTGTTCCGGCGAGGTGAAGGCGACCGTGCCCAGGGTGAGGGAGGTACGGGTGCGGTCCACGGCGTGCGAGATGCCGAAGTCGATCACGAGCGGGCCGGTCAGCGGCAGCAGGATGTTCTGCGGTTTGACGTCCCGGTGGACGATGCGGCTGCCGTGCAGGGACACCAGTGCCTGCAGCACGCCCGCCGCCACGGACGGCACCGCCCAGGCGGCCAGCGGCCCGTGCTCGCGCACGAGGTCCGCGAGGGAGGGGGCCGGTACGTACTGGATGGCCATCCAGGGCCGGGCGGCGCCGGGGTCGGCGTCGAGGACGCGGGCCGTGTACGCACCGTCGACCCGGCGGGCCAGCTCCACCTCCCGCGCGAACCGCTGCCGTTCGACCCGCCCCACCGGGCCCCGCGCGAGCAGCGTCTTCACCGCGACGAGCGGGCCCCCGCCCTCCGGGCGGGCCAGGTAGATCCGGCCCATGCCGCCGGAGTCCAGGCGCCACAGCAGGCGGTAGTCGCCCAGGCGTCGGGGATCGTCCGCGTCGAGACGGTGTACAGCGATGCCCGGCATGGGCGTCCTCCCTCGGTCAGCGCACGCACGCGGCCGCGACGATCAGGAACAGCACGAGGACGACGGCCGGCCCGGCGCAGCCGATGCCGCCGCCGCGGCCGGAATCCCGGACACCGGCCTCCACCTGCCCTCCCAGGCGCAGGCCCGGGTGGCGGCCCGCGTAGTGGTCCATGTGCTGGCGTTCGGCGACGGATTCGGGGCCCCAGGGGGTCTTGAACCCGCATTCGCCGCACCAGAAGCGGTACGCCATGGCTGTCCTCCTCGGCTCTCCGGCGGGCTGCCGGTGGTGCGTTCCTCCGTCTCCGAGCATCGAGTCGCCGCCCGCCGGGGTACAGGTCATGGCACCGGTCATGTATGACCGGCCGCCGGGCCGTTACGCTCACCTGCGGTCCGGACCGGTGGCCGGGCCGTGGGGAGGGGGGCCACGTGACGACCGACCGACTCGCGCTGCTGGGCGGGCTGTTGAAGGAGCTGCGGCGGCGGTCGGGGCTGACGCAGCAGCAGTTGGCGGAGAAGGCCGAGGTGAGTGAGAGCACCGTCAGGCGGCTGGAGAGCGGCCGGGCCCCGAACCCGACCCTGCAGTCGCTGGCGAGGCTCCAGGACGCGCTGGGGGCCGGGCCGCGCGAGCGCAGGCAGGTGGCCGAACTGCTTGCGAACGGGCCGGGAGGGGAGGCGGGGGCGGCCCGGGCGGCGGGGGTCTCCGGCGGGGCGACGGACGCGCAGGGGGCAATGGACGCGGACGGGACGCCGGACACGGACGGGACGCCGGGCGCGGACGGCGCGGGGCCCGGGCGGTTGCGGGCGCCCGCGGGGCCCTCCGGAACGCTGGTCCGCGACGAGGTCCTGGCCGCGGCCCGGGATCTGGCGCTGGAGGTGCGGCGCCGCTGGCGGCTGGAGGAGGAGCAGCGCCGGGTGCACGACCCCTTCCCGCTGCCGGTGCGGTGGCGGCGTACGGACGCCGCGCTCGGCGACCACGAGGCCAACGTCGAGCGACTGCTCCCGGGGGCCGCCGTCCCCCGCCCCGCCGACCTGAGCGGTGATCTGCCGACGGTGGCCGAGTTCTACCGGCGCAGGCCCTCCGGGCGCCTGGTGGTCCTCGGCCGGGCGGGCTCCGGCAAGTCGGTCCTCACGATCCGGTTCCTCCAGGACTTCCTGGAGTCCCGCTCCGCGGCCGACCGCGTTCCGGTGATCTTCAGTATCGGGTCGTGGGACCCGGCGGCCTCGACCCTGCGCGCGTGGATGGCCGAGCGGCTCGTACGCGACCACCCGCATCTGGCAGACCGCGTGGCGGGCTCCTCGACGGCCGGCGCCCTGGTCGAGGCCGATCTGGTCCTGCCGGTCCTGGACGGGTTCGACGAGCTCGCGGAGGGGCTGCGGGTGCGGGCCCTGGAGCGGCTGAACGAGTTCTCCTCCCCGCTCGTCCTCACCAGCCGGCGCGAGGAGTTCGCCGAGGCGGTCGAGGCGGCCGGTACTCCGCTGGTGTGGGCGGCGGTCATCGAGCTGGCCGATCTGACCGTCGAGGACGTGGCCTCGTACCTGCCGCGCACCGCCCGGCGGGCCCGTGACGCGGCCGGGACCGGCGCGTGGGACGGGGTGGTGGAGCGGCTGCGGGCCGGGGGCGGCGGCCGTGGCGCGGCCCTGGCCGGGGCCCTGCGCACGCCCTTGATGACCTCGCTGGCCCGGACCCTGTACAGCGAACGGCCCGGGGCCGACCCGGCCGAGCTGCTGGACGGGCGGGAGTTCCCCGACGAGAGCTCCATCGAGGAGCACCTCCTGGCGGGGTTCGTCCCGGCCGTGTACCGGTCGGGGCGGGGCCGGCGGAGCCCGGATCCGGAGCGGGCCGCGCACTGGCTCGGCTACCTCGCCCACCACCTGGCCGACCCCGACCGGGAGCGGCAGGACCTCGCCTGGTGGGAGATCGGCGACTTCCTGCCACGCGGCCGGCGCGTGCTGAGCGTGGTGCTGGCCGGCACGGTGTGCACGGTGCTGAGCACCTGGCTGATCGGCTTGCTGATCGGCCGGCTCCCGGTCTGGGTGACCCTCCTGCAGGGGGCGCTGATGGGTCCCGTCGCGGGGCTCGCCTTCGGCTTCGTGTACGCCGTCAGGCTCGCCCGGGGCGGCGGCAGTTTCGAACCCGCCTACGTACGGCTGCGCCTGCGCCTGCCGCGCGGCGCCCCGGTGGCGGGTCCCGGGCGGGGCGCGGCGGTGCGCGGCGGGCCGGTGCGGGCGTTCGCGGCGCGGTTCGGGGCGGTCATGGCGGGCGGGGCGGTGATGGGGGTGGGGTGCGGCTGCGCCCTGACGTTCCAGCGGCAGCTCTACTACGGGGTGCTGGCGCTGAACCTGGAGGTCCTGAAGGGGACGGCCGTGAACATGCTCGTCTTCGGGCTGGTCTTCGGCGCCGGGGCGGGGCTGGTGTTCGGCCTGCTGGCGGTCTTCGAGGCACCCCTGGACGTGGCCTCGGCGGCGGACCCGCCCAGTCTGCTCGCCGCCGACCGGGCGGTGGTGCGGTGGCAGCTCCTGGCCGTGGTGCCGCTGCTGTCCCTGTCGGTGGCGTTCGGCGGGGGGCTGATCGTGGCACTGCTGGACGGCGGTGTCCTCGGCGAGCTGAACTGGGAGAGGTGGGACGGGCTCTACATCGGGGCCGTCGCCGGCCTCGGGGGCGGGCTGTCGTACGCGCTCTCGTTCACCGCGTGGGGGTGCTGGGTGGTCCGGGCCAGGCTGTGGCTGCCGCTGACGGGCAGGCTGCCGTGGGACACGGCGGCGTTCCTGGACGACGCCTACCGGCGCGGGGTGCTGCGCCAGGCGGGGGCGGTGTACCAGTTCCGCCACGTCCGGCTCCAGCACCACCTGGGCCGGGAGTACCGGCGCCGCCAGACCGCACGCTCCCACCGCTGGGCTCCGGTGGAGGCGGACGGGGGGCGGGGGGACGCCGGCTGACGGGCCGTCGGGGGGCGGGGTGGTTCAGGGGCGGAAGCGGAGGGGGTGGTCCGCCGGGACCTCCACGAGGACGATGCGGACCCCGTCCGGGTCGGCGATCCACATCTCGATGAGCCCCCACGGCTCCTGCTGCGGCGGCCTGAGCACCTCAGCTCCCCGCTCCCGGAGCTCGCGGTGGGCCGCTTCCACGTCCTCCACCTGGAGCCACAGCCGCAGCCCGGGCGCGGGCGGGTCCTCGGCCCGGCCGGACAGTTCGAGGAAGCCGCCGCCGAGGAAGTAGACCGTGCCGCGTTCGGGGCCGGTGCCGAACTCGCGGTGGACGGCGAGGCCGAGGGTGTCCCCGTAGAAGGCGCGGGAGCGTTCGGGATCGGTGGGGCGCAGCAGGATCCTGCTGCCGAGTACGTGGACCATGGCCCCACCCTGCCCACGTCCGGGCCGGGTGATGCCCGCGTCCGCCGTCTCGCGTCTGCCGTCCGCGCGCCGGCGTGGGGAGGGCGGGGCGGGTGGGGCGCGCGTGCATGAAGGCGCGCATTCGGGTGATACGCGCCCCCACAGGGCGGTCGCGGAGGGCCGCCCCCCGCCGGAAGGAACAGCCCGTGAAGGCTCAGACCGTGGCCGACATCGCCCGTACGGACGTACTCTCCCACCCCCGGTTCGACGGGCCGTGCCGCACCGTCGCCCGGGACGTCTTCGCGCCGGGCACGCACGAGTCGGCCGCGGCCGCGCGGGAGCGGGAGGAGGCCGCCAAGGCGGTCTGCGGCGGCTGCCCGGTCCGGCTCCCCTGCCGCCGCCAGGCCCTGGCCGAGCGGGTCCTGGACGGCGTCCGCGGGGGCCTCACCCCGGAGGAGCGGCACGTCCTGCTGGCGCGGACGCGGCCTGTGGGCGCCTTCTGACCTGGCCGGCCGGCCGCGGGCCGGCGCGGGAGCCCGGGCCTACCGGCCGGGGCGGGCGAGGCCGGTGAGCAGGACGTCGAGGGCCAGGTCGGTGGCCTCTGCCAGCGGGGTGTCGTCCAGGAGGGAGCCGACGGCCAGGGTGGCCAGGCCGTGGACGGTGGAGAAGGCGACCTGGGCCAGGCGGGCCGGGTCGCCGGCGCGGACGGTTCCCTCCGCCTGGGCCTGGGCGATGAGCCCGGCGGTGGTGTCGAGGCTGCGGTGGCCGAGTTCCTTGAGCCCGGCGCTGGAGTCGTCGGCGTGCTTGGCGCTGAACATCAGGTCCAGCAGGGCGGCGTGGGTGACGGCGAACTCCACGTAGGCCCGTCCCAGTCCGGCCAGGCGGGCGGACACCGGCCCGGGGGCCTCGGCGGCGGCGCGCAGGCGCTCGTTGAGCCGGGTGAAGCCGCTGACGGCGAGGGCGTCCAGCAGGGCGCGGCGGTCGCGGAAGTGGCGGGACGGTGCGGCATGGCTCACACCGAGGTCGCGGGCGAGGGCGCGCAGCGACAGGCCGTCCGCGCCCGACTCGGCCAGGACGGCTTCCGCGCGCTCCAGCAGGGCGGCCCTGAGGTTTCCGTGGTGGTAGGGCCCCTCGGTCAAGGCGGGCTCCCCTCTCCTTATGTTGTCGTTGACTACAATGATGGCGTCGCCTACATTCAAGGCTGTCCCCCATGAAGACGGAGCAGCCGACGATGCCTATGACATACCAGGGAACCGTGGCCCTGATCACCGGGGCCAGTGCGGGCCTCGGAGTCGAGTTCGCCCGCCAGTGGGCCGAGCGCGGAGCCGACCTCGTTCTCGTCGCCCGCCGCCTCGACCGGCTCGAAGGGCTCGCGGCGGATCTGGAGAAGCGTTACGGCATCACGGCGCACGTGGTCGCCGCCGACCTCTCCCTGCCCGGCGCGGCCGCGGCGCTGCGCGCGGAGCTGGACGCCCGCGGGATCGCGGTCCACACGCTCGTCAACAACGCCGGCTTCGGCAGCCACGGCCCCTTCGTCCGCCAGGACCCGGCGCAGATCAACGAGATGATCCAGCTGAACGTGGTGGCCGTCGCCGAGCTCACCCGGGCGTTCCTGCCGGACCTCGCGGCCGACGGCCGGGGTGCGCTGGTGACCGTCGCGAGCTCGGCGGCGTACCAGCCGACGCCCGCGATGGCGGTCTACGGCGCCACCAAAGCCTTCGTGCTGAGCTTCACCGAGGCCGTCGGCTACGAGACCCGTACCTCTCCCCTGCGGGTGCTCGCCGTGTCACCGGGGCCCGTCAGCACGGAGTTCTTCGACGTCGTCGGCAGCCGTGACGTGGCCGTCGGCCGGATGGCCACGGCCGAGCAGGTCGTGACGGCCGCCCGCCGCGCGCTGGAGCGGGACCGGACCCCGCCCAGCATCGTGGCCGGCCTGGCCAACCGCGTCTCCGCCCTCGCCGCCGCCCTGAGCCCCCGCCGGGTGACCCTGGCGGTGACCGGGCGGCTGCTCAAAGCCTGACGCACCTCGGCGGGCCCCCGGAACCGGGGACCCGCCTCGTGCGCCGCCGTCGCCCCGGGGGGGCGGCGGGAGCGGTCAGTGCGCGGCGATCTGCTGGAGCGCCGCGCCCTGGTAGCGGGCGCCGGCGTTCCAGAGGATGAAGGACTCCATCTTGTTGGCCTCCGCGGCCTTGATCTGTGCGGCCACCTCGGCCGGGCCGTAGGTGCTTCCCATCGAGAAGTCCTGGAGCCACGGGACGATCTCGGTCTGCGTCCCCTTCGCCAGGCGGGCGAAGTCGGCGAGCGAGCGCTGCACGATCGCGTACGGGGAGGTGTCGGGCTGGGCGACGCCGTACTCCCCCGGCGCCCAGTGCGACGGGTAGACCATCGGCGCGACGTAGTCGGTGACCTTGACCAGGGCGGGGATGTCCTGGGCGATCTCGGTGGGCCGGGTCGCGGCGATCCCGAAGACCGAGACGCCGAGGTACTTCGCCTGCGGGCGCAGCGCCGTGCGGGTGTCGGCGACGAACGAGGTGATGGACTGCTCGGGCGTGGCGCTGCCGAGGCCCGGGAAGCGCATCTGTGACAGCGGGCCGTCGGGGCGGCGCACGTAGTCGTAGAGGATGTCGTCGAAGCCGAGCCGGGCCGCTTCGACGGCCAGGTCCTGGTTGTACTTGCGGACCGCGGGGTTGGCGAAGTTGGTGAAGGACAGGGCGCCGTAGTGGCCGCCGTTGTAGGGCTCTCCGGAGGGGGTCAGCACGAGCCGGTCCTGCTGGCCGGACTTCCAGGAGGCCGCGGCGAGCTTGGGGTCGCGGAAGGCCACGATGCGGCCGATGACCTGCGCCCCGGCCGCGTGGAGCTCGTCGATCGCCTTACGGGCGTCGTAGTAGCCCTTGGCCGCGCCGATCTGGCGGGCCAGCGGCACCTGGGAGGCGTATCCGACCTCGCCGTCCTCGTCCTTGACGTCCAGTTCGACGGCGTTGAGCTTGCCGCTGCGGACCAGGGCGAGGACGCCGCCGCGCAGCGTGTCGTCGCCCCAGCCGATGGCCGTGATGTGCGCGGCCCGGATCATCGGGCGGCGGCCCCGGGCGGAGACGTCCTTCGTGGTGGTGTTCCCGGCGCGGTCCACCGCCGTGACCGTGACGAGGGGGGTGCCCTTGGGCACGGTGGCCTTGAAGGCACCGGACTTGTCGAGGGGGATCTTCTTGCCGTTGACGGTCACTTCGGCGTCGCTGGAGGCGTTGCCGGTGATGGTCACGGGGGCGGAGGCGTTCTTGACCTCCGGGGCGGCCACCTTCAGCTCCGGCGGGGTGGTGTCCACGCTGAAGCCCACGACCTTGCGGTGCGAGGTGAAGGGGAGGCTGCTGTCGCCGTCCAGGACCAGGGTGTGCCGGCCTTCCTTCAGCTGCGGCAGGGCCAGCTTCATGCGGGCGCCGTCGGCCGTGAGGGGGACGGGGGCGCCGTCGAGGGTGGCGTGCAGGCCCTTGCCCCCGGCGGGGGCGCCGGCCCCCAGGTAGGCACTGACCTGTGCGGCGGCGCGCCCGCTCAGGACGGCGCCGTCGCTCACACCCTCGATGCCCGGGCCCGGGGCGAGGAACGTCCAGGCCCCGACGCCCGCGCCGGCCAGGGCGAGCGCCCCGGTCGTCGCTATGAGGGCGCCGCGGCGGGAGGGGCGGCGGGAGGGGGAACCGGAGCGGGATATGCGGGTGCGGGGCATCGTGGCGTCCTTCGTGCCGGGGGCGGGGACAGGGCCCGTTGTCGTCTCCATTCATTGCCGTCCTGGCGGCCGCTCGCCTCGCCCGGCCGAGATTTCACACGATCGGCCGCGACCGGTCCCGGCGTGGCGGCTACGCCGAGCAGGGGACAGTGCGGTACGCGGGCTCCCGTCCCCGGTAGGTATGGCGCGACACCTTCGCCGTGGAGAGGCTTTCCGATGCGTCACCCGTTCGTCCCGCTCGGCGTCCTTGCGGGCGCCGCCGCACTGCTCGCCACCGGCTGTTCGACGGGATCCCCGCCGGCCGCCGGGGAACCCCGCGCCGCCGCCCCGCCCGTGGCCAGCCCGGTCACCGCGAAGAACCCGGCGGAGGTCGGCGCCAACGAACTCGGGCTGGTGCCCGTGCTGATGTACCACCAGCTCACCGAGAAGCCGGCCAGCGTCTACGACCGCACCCCGGCCGATTTCCGGGCGGAACTGGAGCGCCTCGCGCGGGAGGGCTACGTCCCCGTGACCGCCCGGGACTTCCAGACGGGCCGGATCGACATCCCGGCCGGCGCCCACCCGGTGGTCCTCACCTTCGACGACTCCACCAACAGCCAGGTGCGGCTCGGGGCGGACGGGAACCCGGCCCCGGACACCGCCGTCGCCATCCTGGCGGAGACGGCGAAGAAGCACCCCGCATTCAAGCCGGCGGCGACCTTCTTCGTCAACGCGGAAGCCTTCTCGGCGACGGGCCCCGCCCGGGCCCTGACCTGGCTGAAGGACCACGGGTACGAGGTCGCCAACCACACCGACCGCCACGAGAACCTGCGCTCCCTGGACCAGGCGGGCGCCGTCCGGGCCATCTCGGCCGGCCAGCAGGCGATCGAGAAGGCGGCGCCGGGCACGCGGGTCACCTCCCTCGCCCTGCCCTTCGGCGCCATGCCGGAGCCGGCCGCAGTGGCCGCACGGGGAACGGGCTACCGCTACGACGGGGTGTACCTCGTGGGCGCCAACCCCTCGGCCTCCCCGTACGCGAAGTCCTTCACCCCCGGCGCGATCCCCCGGATCCGCTCGGCCGGCCCGAAGGACGAGGACGCCGAGTTCGGCTCCTCGCGCTGGCTGGACAAGCTCGCCGCCGGGAAGAACCGGTACGTCTCGGACGGGGACCCCGCCACCGTGGCCTTCCCCCGGGCCGCGCAGAACGAGCTGTCCCCGGCCTTCGCGAAGCGGGCCCGGCCGTACTGAGCCCGGCCCGGCCGTACTGAGCCCGCCGGTGCGGGCTCAGCGGACCAGTCCGGCTCAGGAGACCAGTCCGGCTCAGGAGACCAGGGGACCCTCGTCCGCCTCGGTCAGCCGGACCGTGCACAGGCCGCCCCGCTCGGCCTTCACCTCCGTCACCTTCAGCTGGGTGCCCGGCGCGAGGATGTACTCCTCCTCGCCGGTGAAGGCCGAGAAGCTGCGGATCCCCACCGCTCGGGAGGGCGTCACCTCGAAGAGGGTCCTCTTGCCCCGGCTGCCGAGGAAGGCGCGGGCCACGCCCAGCTCGGAGGTGCAGGAGGACACGCCCCACCAGGTGACCGTCCCGCCGACCGGGTACTGCGCCCGCAGGTCCAGCGACACCCCGCGCCACAGCGGCGCGGTGCGGGCGGGCAGCTGCCCGACCGCCGAGAACAGCAGCCGGAGGTACGGGAGGTAGGGCACCACGCGGCTGCGGTCCGGGGAACGCAGGACCGCGTTGATCTCGCGGTAGAAGGCGGACTCGCAGGTGTAGAGGTACAGGGCGGCGATCGCGTCGGGGGACAGCCCCCCGGCCACGGCCGTCTCGTCGGCCCTCCGCTTGCCGAACTCCAGGGAGCGGTCGATGTGGCGGCCCAGCCCGGACAGCACCTCGGCGACGGGTGCGACCGCCGTACGGAAGTCCATCAGCGGGGTGTCGAACACCCCCGTGATCGCCGGGAGGACGAGGCCCTCGTCCTTGACGCTGGTGAGCCGCTCCAGGTACAGCTGGTGCAGTTCCATGGTCGACGCGATGAAGGCCCCCATCCGCGCGGCGACATCGCCCTCCGTCCCGCCGGCCGCCGCGGTCCCGGTCCCGGCCCCCTGGTCCCATCCCCTGCTCGGCAGCCAGTCGACCGGCTCGGCGCCCAGCGAGGCGAGGGCGTCGTTCACCGTGGCGAAGTGGTCGCCCTCGCAGAAGACATCGCCCTGGGCGGCGGGGTTGGCGTGGTCGATGTGCCGGACCTCGACGCCCGGGTACTTCGCCTCGAGACGCTGGACCACCTTCTTCAGGCTGCGGGCGTGCGCCCCCCACCAGGCGAAGACCACGCTGCGGTCCTCCTCGGCGGCGTCCTGCTTGGCCTTGAGGATCTCCTCGGCGATCCGTTCGGCGACGGGCCGCCAGAAGGCGGTGTGCCGGTCGGCGCCCATGGCCCCGTCGCCACTGGCGGTGAGCGAGGCGTTCAGCAGGAGCACGCCCTGGGTGAGCATCGCCTGGAACCACTCCGGCGGCTGGACCGTGTCCCGCTCCTTCAGCAGGGCGCGGACCTGCGCGATCGGCGTCTTCTTGGCGATGCCGTACTTCCACATCGCGGCCGCCTTGATGATGCAGCGGATGCTGACGACCCGGCCGAACTGGCTGTCCTTCCAGTCGTTGAAGGTGTTGTCGAACATGGCTATGCCGGTGGCGCTCTCCGGCCTCGGGTAGGGGTTCTGCCCGAAGACGACGACCTTCCACTTGTGCGGCGGATGCGGCTTGAGGGCCTGGAAGGTCAGCTCGCGGACCGGGACGACCTCGGGGCTGCGGCCCGCGCCGATGAAGCGGGCGGCCTCCGGCTGCGCCTCGATGACGGGCTTCAGGAGCGGAAGCCAGGGTTCACCGCCGCCCTTGAAGAGTTCGGTGAGCTGCAGCGGGTCGCCGGCGTCGGGCTGGGGCGGGGTGGTGGCGTCGTGGTGCATGGGGCTGGGGCTCCCGGTCGTCGTGCTGGAGGGGTGGAAGGTGGCGGCGGGCTGAGCGGCGGCGGGCGCGGTGGGGTCGGCGTCAGCGACGAAAGGAATGCCCTTTCGGCGGCACGATGCGGACCCGCTGCGCGACGGGGGCGCTCTCGATCCCGTCGAGCTGGGCGGTGAGGGTGGCCCGCAGTTCGTCGTCGTTCTCGAACCAGTGGTCGTGGAAGAGCGTGTAGCCGGTCCACATCAGGTTCGCGCAGAGGCGGGCGGGGACCCGGCCGGTCTGCGCGCCCATCCCGACCAGCGCAACGGAGCGGATACTGCCCGGCGCCTTCCGGTTCTGCCGGTGGACGGCCTGGAACGCGGCGGCGCACGCCAGGGCGACGTTCAGCGTGTCCCGGACGTTCTGGGCGGACTGCACCATGGTCGGGGTCGATATGAGGAACCGCGGGACGGTCGCGCCGGAGGGGACGCACACCGCGCTGCCGACCGGGAGGGCCCCGGCGAACCGGTCGCGGATGGCCCGCTGCACGCGCAGCTGGATGCCGGCTCCGAGGTGGCGCTTGATGGCGGCGTCGACTCCGCCGTCCATCCGGCCCTGGGAGTTGGTGGGGGTGACCCAGGCGTCGACGTCCTCGTCGAGGATCGAACCCTTGCGGATCTCGATGCCGGGGGTGTCCGCGAACGCCGCCCGCCACGCCTCCACCACGCGCTGGTTCACATCGGTCAGCACGACCCTGAGCCCGGACTGCACACGGTTGTCGGTCATCATCCACTCCTGCCGGAAATCGAAAATGGGGACACGGAAATCGGCCCGACGGCCCCTGCCCTCTCCCTACGAAGCTATCGGCCACCACTGACAACGCGGCTTCGCGGACAGGAGAATGGATTCGCCCGCGCCGCCGCCGCGTTCGAACCGCCGGCCGCCCGCCGAGGCATACATTCCGAGGGGCCTGACCAGTACACAGGGGACAGCAGTTGACTCAGGCTCACCCCCAGGGAGACCCGATGATGACCATGTCCATGACGACGCGGCTCGCCGTGACCGTGGCGGCCACGACCGTGTTCGCGACGACCTCCGCCACCGGCGCGGGCGCCGTCACCCGCGCGCCGGAGCCCAAGGCTCCCGCGGAGTTCGTCTCCCTCGGCTCCGTCGACCCCACGATCATCCAGGAGATGCGGTACGTGTCGGCGCACAACTTCACCGGCGAGCGCATCGACGGCTATCGGCAGCCCGTCTGCCTCCTGACCCGGCCCGCCGCCGAGGCCCTGCACCGCGCGCAGACGCGTCTGCTGTCCCAGGGCTATTCGCTCAAGGTGTACGACTGCTACCGGCCGCAGCGGGCCGTGGACCACTTCGTCCGCTGGGCCGAGGACCTGGCCGACGAGCGGAGGAAGGCGGAGTTCTACCCGCGGGTGGAGAAGTCCCGCCTGTTCGCGGACGGTTACATCGCCGCGAAGTCCGGCCACAGCCGCGGCAGCACCATGGACCTCACCCTCGTGGCCCTGCCGGCCCTCCCGGCGCCGGCGCCCGAGCCGGGGCAGGAGTCCGTTCCCTGCTACGCGCCGCAGGCGGAGCGGTACCCGGACAACTCGATCGACATGGGGACGGGCTTCGACTGCTTCGACACGCTGTCGCACACCGACGACCCGCGCGTGCCGCGAGCGCAGCACGCGCACCGGATGATGCTGAAGGAGGCGCTGGCCCGGGAGGGGTTCGTCAACCTCCCGGAGGAGTGGTGGCACTTCACGCACCGGCCCGAGCTGTTCCCGGACACCTACTTCGACTTCCCCGTCTCCCGCCGCTCGGTCTCCGGGCACCGCCCCTGACCTACGGGTACGGCCCCGGGCACGGGCACGGGTTCGGCGGTCCACGGCCAGGCCGCCTCCCGGCCGGCCTCCACGAGGCCGACCATGCGGAACGCGGCGTCGGTCAGCCCGCCGAAGGTGTGCCGGTGGGGGCCGGAAGGGGCGAGGGCGGGCCGGTATCCGGCCAGGTTCCAGGTGTAGACCGGGACGTCTGCCGGGACCGGTTCCGGAACGCCGCCGCGTGGCGGGGGCGCGGCCTGTTCGTCGGTGACGATCAGGACGCGGTCGTGGCCCTTGTAGTGGGCGCCTACCGCCGTCGCGGTGTGGGTGCCGCCGAGGCTGTGGAACCGTTTCAGCACGTCGAGCACCGGCTCCCCCGGCCGGAAGGGCACCACCGCGCTGGACCAGCCGAACTCCACCAGGTCCGCCTGTTCGGCCCGCAGCGCGGTCGCGGCACCGAACAGGGCCGCGGCATCCGCCCGGGTCAGCCGGGACCGCTCGGAGAGGGTGTCCCAGAACATGGAGTCGGAGCGGTCCACGAGGATCAGCGTACGGCCGGTCAGCCTCGGCACGTTGGCCAGGGCGTGGTCCAGGGCCTGTTCCAGCGGGAGCGCCCAGCGCGGCGACGGGGCGTGGCGGCGGGCGGCCAGGTAGCGGAAAGGGAACTGCCGTGACCGGGCGACCTCGGCGGGGTCGGAGAGCCGGGCGGCGACCCGGGCCGCCACCTCGTCGCAGACGCCCGCCGCGTCGAAGTTGCGCAGGTTCCGCAGGAGCGCCATCGGCCCCATCGAGGGAATCACGGCCTCCCACACCGCGGCGCCCATCGGCCCCTGGAGCCAGCCCGCCACCGCCTCCCAGGTCATACCGGAGGCGGCGAGCCGTTCGGCGCCGCCCGGCCCCGCCACGACGGTGCGGCGCTCGTGCAGGGGTAGTTCCATGAGCGCCCGGTGTGCGGTGAGCAGCCGGTCGGAGGCCGGCGGTACGGCGTGCTGCGGGTGGTGGCGGCGGTCCAGGGCATAGCGGAAGAGCGCGCCCTGCCAGGGTTTCTGCGGGGCGGGAGAGGGATGCACCAGGTTGAGGACGTCACCGAAGCGGAAGGCATGGGAGTCGGTGTCGTACTTCAGCAGCGACCGTGAGGAGTACAGCCGGCGCACGGCGTCGCCGACGCCCCGCTTCACCGGCTGCGGCAGATTGCGCCCGTAGCGGCCGGTCCAGTGGGCAAGGAACTCTCCGGGCTCGTCGGCGCGTTGGAGTACCGAGTCGACCACGGACCGCAGCGACGGGCCACCGGTGGAGCCGGCGGCGAGCCGCGCGTGGACGTAGGCGGCGGCCCCGACCAGCGAGGCCGTGCGCATGTTGCCCTCCCCGCGGAGCCAGCGGAGCAGGCCGGCCGTCCATGTGGGGTCCTCGACGGCGAGTGCGGCCACGAGACGGAGGAATCGGTCGTCGCGGTCCTGCCCGCTCTCGTAGAAGGTCGGCTGGGAGACGAAGGTGCCGACGGCCAGGAGGAAGAGTTCCTCCTTGGGCTCCCGGGCGAAGGCCGGTCCGCCCTCGTAGGTCAGGGTGGCCGGCGGCCCGATGGGGCGCAGCCCCGGCGCTGGGCGGGTGCGGGCGGCGGCCGCGATCTGCGGCGCCACGAGCATCTCGGACCATGTTTTCGAGACGCGCGGGGTGTGACGACGAGGCAGGGAATCCCCCGGATGACGGAGACGGGCGAGGACGGCCGCGCGCCGCCCGAGATCAGAAGGGGCCGCGGCGTCACTTGGTGTCAGAAGGAAGGAGCCGCAGCCGGACGCATCGGGGGCGCGGGCCGCGGAGTCACCCTAGGCATCCGCTGGGGCGTCGTGCCACCGGTTTGTTCTACGCCGGGCACAGGGCGCCAACCGGCGCCCCAGAAAAGGACATTGCGTCGTCAGCGCTCGCTGTTACCGTGTCCGGGTGACGTCGATCAAGAAGTTCCAGGTGACCTTCGACTGTGCGGATCCGGAGCGTGTCGCCCGGTTCTGGTGCGAGGTGCTCGGCTATGTCGTGCCGCCGGCTCCGGAGGGTTTCGCGGACTGGGAGGACTACCAGCGGTCGCTTCCGCCGGAGCGGCAGGGGGCGGGGTTCGTCTGCCAGGATCCCTCGGGTGTGGGGCCGCGTTTCTATTTCCAGCGGGTTCCCGAGGGGAAGGCCGTGAAGAACCGGCTGCACCTCGACGTGAGGGTCGGCACGGGGCTGGTCGGTGAGGAGCGCGTGGCCGCGCTGGAGGCCGAGTGCGCACGGCTGGTCGCGCTCGGCGCCTCCCGCGTGCGGCTGCTGCGGGCGGACGGGTTCGACGAGTCGTGCCTGGTGATGCAGGACGTCGAGGGCAACGAGTTCTGCCTCGACTGAGCCGCCGCCCGGGCGGGGAACGGGTCAGCGGTCCCCCGCCCCGGCGGCCAGGAGGCCGGCCAGTTCCACAGGACGGCTGAGGGCGGCGCAGTGGCCCGCCGCGATCTCCTCCGGGACCACCGCGAGCCGCTTCCGCACGAGCCGGCGCAGGAAGCCGGGCGGAAGGAAGCGGTCCTCGCTGCACAGCACGAACCGCGTCGGCACGTCCGGCCAGGAGTCCAGCGGCCACGGCTGGGCCGACGCCGCCGGTGAGGGGTGGGCCCGTTCCCTGCGCACCGCCTCCTCGGCCAGCTCCCGGGGCACGTCGTGGTAGAACGCGGCGTACGGGTCGCCGCCCTGGCCGGCCCGGTGCCGTACGGCCTCGGCGTAGCCGCTGCCGGTCCACCACCGGTCCGCCGATTCGCCCGGCGCGGGAACCATCCCGGCGACCAGGACCAGCGAGGCGACGGGACGGCGGGCGGCGACCAGAGGAGCGGTGAACGCCCCGAACGACTGGCCCACGACCACGAGTCCGTCGCGGTCGCCGGCCGCTTCCACGACGGCGTCGGCGTAGTCGTCGAGCGTCAGCGCATCGTCGCCGACGGGAAGGTCCGGCGCGAGCACGCCGTAGCCGCGCGCCCGGAGCTCGGCCGCGACCAGGTGCCAGTACCAGCCGGCGTCACCGGCCCCGTGGATCAGGACGAACGTACGCACGCGCTCCCACCGCCCTCCCGTCCCGGGCCGGCTCAGACGCCGCGGTCGGGGGCGCTCATGTCGCCGGTGGCGGGTGTGCCCTCGGCGAGGGCGTAGCGCAGGTAGACGGTGCCCTGGGGGCCGGCGGCCGGGGGTGCGAGGAGTGTGAGGCGGGCGGGTACCACGCCGTCGGCGAAGACCTTCTTGCCGACGCCGAGGGTGATCGGGTGCAGCCACAGGTCGAGACGGTCGAAGAGCCTCTCGCGCAGCAGGGTCTGCACGAGGTCCAGACTTCCGACGACCTTGACGTGCTCGTGCCGCTCGCGGACCTCCCGCACCGCGCCCGCCAGGTCGGGGCCGAGCAGGGTGGATCCGGCCCATGACAGGTCGGGCTCGCCCCGGGAGGCCACGTACTTCGGGACGCGGTTGAAGAGCTCGGCGATCTCGTTGTCCGGGCCGCCCTTCTGGTGCGGCCAGTAGGAGGCGAAGAGGTCGTACGTGCGGCGGCCGAGCAGCAGGGCGTCCGTCCCCTCGTACGCGGCGCCCACCTGCCTCCCGGTCACGTCGTCGATCAGGGGTGCCTGCCAGCCGCCGTAGGGGAACCCCTCCGGGTCCTCGTCGGGGCCGCCGGGCGCCTGCCCGACCAGGTCGAGGGTGGCGAACAGTTCGATGTGGATGAGGCCCATGGTCTGCTCCCGGTGAGTCGGTTCCCTGCGTCAAGAGATAGACCGGCCGGGGCCCGCGAACTCATCGCCGCGCCGGAACGGGGCGCGCGCCCGGCCCGGCCGCCCGCCGAGTTGCCGAGCCGGTCGGCCGGTGTTTGCGTGGACGGGAAGGGGTCCCGGCCGGCGGGGCCGCGGAGCAGGGAGGACCCCCGTGAAGTTCGCGCAGATCATCGACTTCGAGACCGAACGCGCCGACGAGAT
This sequence comes from Streptomyces sp. NPDC006687, assembly GCF_040636215.1. Classification (NCBI taxonomy): domain Bacteria; kingdom Bacillati; phylum Actinomycetota; class Actinomycetes; order Kitasatosporales; family Streptomycetaceae; genus Streptomyces; species Streptomyces sp. NPDC006687. The sequence continues at coordinate 89,918 of NZ_JBEYJJ010000009.1, forward strand.
GGCGGAGCTCATGCGCGGGTACGAGGAGACCGCCCGGGCTCAGGGCCGCACCGAGGGTCCCCGCCGCCGCACGCTGCTGCGCGACCGCTCCAACCCCGGCCGGTACCTGGCGGTGGTGGAGTTCGACTCCTACGAGGACGCCATGGCCAACAACGAGGCCCCGGAGACCTCCGAGCTCGCGGGGCGCCTCGCGGAGCTGTGCACGCGGCCGCCCGTCTTCACCGACTGCGACGTGACGGACTCCGCGGACCTGTAGGGGCCGCGGCCCGGACCGCCGCCCGGCATGCGCCCGCGGCTGGCAGGCGGTACGTTCACACAAGAACCCTCCGCCCGGGTTCGCGCCCGGCCGGCAGGGCGAGTATGGCCGGCGGAACGGACGCGGCCAGGCGAAGGCCCTGGTCAGGGCGTTCCGCCGTCCGGAGAGGACCGGCCGATGAAGGGGCGTAGCGTTTTCGGTGTGCTCGCGGCGGTGGTGGTGACGGCGCTCCTGTCCGCCGCACCGTCCCAGGCCGCCGTACCGGCCCAGCCCGCCATGGACTGCGCGGCGCTGATCAGCCTGCTTTCGGACCCGACCGTCTCCGTCCAGGAGAAGAAGGACGCCGGCCGGGACTTCCTGGACACCCACACGAGGGACGAGATCAACGCCTGCCGGCAGGACTACCAGGGCGGCGGCCTCGGCTGACCCGGCGCGGGCTCTCAGCGGCCCGAGGGGTCGCCGCCTAGGGTGTCGCGGAGCTCCTGGAGCTCGGTGATGAGAGCCTGGCCGTCCTCGTTCACGGGCGTGAGCCGGTCGATGAGGGCGCGGCTGCGGACGGTGTCCTCGGCGTTGATGCGCTCCATGATCTGGGCCAGCGTGGCGTTCAGGCGCGCCTGGTGCTGTGCGTGGTGGCGTTCCACCGCGTCGATGAGCAGCCGGCCCTGGCTGTGCGTGACGTTCTCGAAGGCACTGCGGGCCCGTTTGACCTGTTCGTCGATCATGTCCTTGCGTTCCTGGCGGGCCCGCTGGACCTTGGACTCGCGGTCCTTGAGGAGGTCGGTGACCTTGGCGATGGCGACGGCCGCCAGGACGGCGGCTCCCGCCGGTACCGCGATGGTGGCCAGGCTGAGGCTGGTCGTGAGCCACACGGCTCCGGCGGCCAGCGGGCTGGCGACGCCGAGGGTACTGGCCGCTGCCTGGACCACCCCGTAGGCGGTCAGGGGCGGCGGTCCGTCGGTCTGCATCGGGAAATAGCTCGTGTCGAGGGGTTCCGGGGAGACCAGCTGGGGGCCGGTGTCCAGGCCGAGGTCCGCCCGCAGCAGCTGCCGGGCGCTCGCGTCGAATGCCCGCAACTCCCCTTCCCACAGAGTGGCGGGCCCGTCGGCGGCGGTCATCCACCGGCTGAACAGCTGGACTTGGAGGACGTCGATCTCGTTGGCGTGCTCGGCGCTGAGGTTGCCGCCGTCGATCAGCGGGTCGAGGTGCTGGTGCAGAACGTCGGCCAGACCGCCGAACGGCCCCCGCGCGGCGCGGATCCTGCGCTGGAGCTCGCGTCCCAGTTCGGTGCGGATGTGGTCCAGGGAGCGCTCCGCGCCCGTGATGCGGCCGCGCAGGCTCTCCTGCTGGACCTCCAGGTCCTCCACGGCCAGCAGGTGGGTGTCGAGCATGTCGGCGAGCTGGCGCTGGCGGCGCCGTACGAGCCAGCGTGCCTCGTCGGCGACCTGGCGCAGGTGCGCGTGGCCCGCGCCGGATTCCATCAGGTGGCGCAGGTGGCCGCGCAGGGCCTCCATGCCGCTGAGGCGGCGCAGGGTGTCGCCGTCCTCCCCCTGGGCGTTCTTGAAGTCCCCTTCGGCCTCCCAGGCGGCCGAGACGGGCAGGAAGCCCTCGCCGACGAACTGGCCGCCGGGGGCGCCGAAATGGCTGCGCAGGTAGGTGTTGTTGGTGGCCAGCACGCTCTTCCAGGCGGCCTGGCCCGCCTCGCGCTGGTTGGCCAGGTCGATTCCGGAGAGGACCCACAGCACCCGCTTGTTCGCGTTGCTCTGCATGTGGTGGGTGTAGAGGTCCCGGATGAGCTGGAGTTCGTTGGCGGTGAGGGCGGACGTCGCGTGGCTGACGTAGAGGAAGCAGTCGGCCTTGGCCCATGCCTCGCGCATGATGGCCTCGTGCTCCTCGATCGGGGATTCCGAGCCGGGCAGGTCGAAGAGCTTGACCGGCAGGCGGGCGTCGGAGAGGAGAACCTCGACCGATTCGACCCGGAGATTGATGTGCTCGCGGCGGCGGTTGGTGACGTCGCCGTCCACCGCTCCGTACGCGGAGACGACGGCGGGCGGCAGGTCGGTGCCGATGTCCTCCACCCTGCCGCCCGCGAACCGCACGCGCAGCCGCGCCCGGCCCGTGTCCCCGTCGGAAGCCTCGTCCCCGACGGGGACGACCGTGCAGGGGCAGGCGGTGGTCGGGCGGGCCGAGGAGGGCAGGACGCCGAGGAACTCCGCCGACGGCATCCCGTCCTCGTCGGTGATGGGGACGTACTCCAGGCCGCCCTGGAGGCCGCTGATCAGGAAGCTCTTCCCGGACGACTGCCGCCCCAGGAGGGCCACGTTCAGCATGGACGACAGCACGCGCGTGCGCAGGGCCTCCATGCGGGCGGCGTCGTCGGCGAGGCCGGCCGTGTCGGGGAGGAGGGCGCGCGGTCCCTCCTCGTCCCACAGCCAGCGTTCGCAGCGGCTCAGCAGGTGCTTGAGTTCGTCCTGGGCTTCCTCGACCGGCGTCATGCCGGTACTTCTACCGCAGGACGCCGCCGCGCACCGGGTGAACGGGCCAACACCCTCCGGTTTCAGAAGGCGAAGACCGGATCGTCCTTCAAGGCCGCGGACATCAGGCACGGGTTGGCGAAGGAGTGCTTCCAGGAGACACGGGTGCCCTGCCAGACGCCGTCCGCCGTGACGGTGACGGGGTCGAAGCGCTTCGGACACGGGCGGCTCCCGCCGGAGGAGGCGGCCAGCAGGCGGTCGAAGGAGCCTCCGGCGGCGTTCACGGCGTCGCACGCGGCCCTGGGGGCGGGGTGGGTGCCCTCGGCGGTGTAGGCGCAGCTGAGGACGGCGGCCCGCAGCACGGTGCCCGAGGAGGCGTCGCCCCGGGTGACGGTGAAGACCAGGGCGGACGGGCCGGACGGGCTCGCGGGCTCGGCCCGTGCCACACCCGTGGTGCCGCCGAGGCAGAGGAGAGCGGCGGCGGAGACAGCGGCCAAGCGGTGACGCATGATCAACTCCCTTTCGAATCAAAGGTATTGAGCGGATGTAAGGCCGTTTCACCGGCCGGGCACCGCCGACCTTCGCAGATCCGAAGGAAGGTCGCATGTCGACGATCGGATTACGGACAGGCGGTCCGGATACCGGAGCGCGCAGGTGGCCCGGCCCTCGCTCCGGCCCCCTCCTGGTGAGGGCCGTGCGGGACGGCGCGGACGGGCCTGCGAGGGTGACCGGATCGGTGGGGTGGCGGCGCTCGGAGCCCCGCCGCGGGCGGCGCCCGCGGGCCTCAAGTGACGTATGAGTAGCGCATGGAGAGCCGGTGACAAACACGACTGTCGCGGGCTCCCGGCCGCGTGCCACCTTTGCTGTCGTCACCGACCGAGGGAGCAGGTGTGAACAACGGGCACGCGGCCTTCTGCGACGCCGACCGCTGGTTCTACGACGCACCGTACCGGCGCGCCGGCGAGAGCTTCCCCGCCGCCGTCTCCCCCGTACCCGAGGGGTGGCGGGCGCACCGCAGCGGCGACTGGCTCGCCCTGCGGCCCCTGGACGGGCACCACCTGCCCTCCCAGGGCTGGAAGATCCACGTGTCGGCCTCCCTCGACAACGCGGAGCGCATCCTCGACCGGGTGTACGCCTACTGCGTGGAGCGGCGGATCGCCTTCAAGTTCGTGCCCAGCCGGTACCTGCTGCACCTGCGCAACGCCAAGTACGCCGACCGCGCGGCCAGCGGCAAGTTCCTCACCGTCTACCCCGCCGACGAGGACGCCTGCCGGCGGATCGCCGAGGACCTGGACGCCCTGCTGGCGGGCGAGCCCGGCCCGTACATCCTGAGCGACCTGCGCTGGAACGCCGGCCCCGTCCACCTGCGCTACGGCAGCTTCACCCTGCGGCACTGCTACGACGACCACGGCGACCTGGTCCCCGCGATCGAGGCGCCGGACGGACGCCTGGTGCCCGACGCGCGCGGACCGGTGTTCCAGCCGCCCGCCTGGATCGAGCTGCCCGCCTTCCTGCGGCCCCACCTGGAGCGGCGCTCGGCCGTCACCCTGGAGGGCATCCCCTACGCCGTGGAGCGGGCCCTGCACTTCTCCAACGGCGGCGGGGTCTACGCGGGCCGTGACACCCGCACCGGCGAGCGGGTCGTCCTCAAGGAGGGCCGCCCCTTCGCGGGGCTCGCGGCCGACGAGGCGGACGCCGTGACCCGGCTGCACCGGGAACGGCGGGCGCTGGAACGGCTGGACGGGCTGGACTGCGTCCCCGCGGTCCGCGGCCACTTCACCGTCGGGGACCACCACTTCCTCGTCCTCCAGCACCTCGACGGCCACCCCCTCAACACCTACTTCGCCCGCCGCCATCCCCTGATCGAGGCCGACCCCGATCCCGCCGAGCTCGCCTCGTACACCGAGTGGGCGCTGAAGATCCACGCGCGGGTGACGGAAGCCGTCGACGCCGTCCACGCCCGCGGCATCGTCTTCAACGACCTGCACCTGTTCAACATCATGGTCGCGGAGGACCCGGACACCGGCGAACCCTCCGTCGCCCTGCTGGACTTCGAGGCCGCCGCCCCCGTCGAGGAGAACCTCCGCCAGACGGTGGCCAACCCGGCCTTCGTCGCCCCGCCCGACCGGCGCGGCTTCGCCGTCGACCGCTATGCCCTGGCCTGTCTGCGCCTGGCCCTGTTCCTGCCGTTGACCAGCCTCCTCGTCATGGACCGGGGCAAGGCCGCGCACCTCGCGGACATCGCCGCCGCCCAGTTCCCCGTGCCGCGCTCCTTCCTGGACGAGGCGGTGCGCGAGATCCTCGCCGACCCCGCGGCCGGCGCCCCCGGCGGGCCCCAGCCCGCGCGGCCCTACCTCCCGGCCGCGCCGGAGGACTGGCCGGCGGCCCGCGCCTCCCTGACGGCGGCCCTGCACGCCACCGCCACCCCGGACCGCGAGGACCGCCTCTTCCCGGGGGACCCGGCCCAGTTCGCCACCGCCGGCGGCGGCATGGCCTTCGGCCACGGGGCCGCCGGCGTCCTGTACGCCCTGGCCGAGACGGGCGGCGCCCCCTGGCCGGAGGCCGAGGAATGGCTGCTCGACCGCACGAAGCAACCCCCGTCGGGGACCCCGCTCGGCTTCTACGACGGTCTCGCCGGGCTGGCCTGGACCCATCACCGGCTCGGCCACCACGACCGCGCGCTCGCCCTGGTGGAGCGCCTCCTGGACGAGCCCTGGCAGTCCGCCGGCCCCGACCTGCACGGCGGCCTGGCCGGCATCGGGCTCGCCCTGGACTCCCTCGGCACGGCCACCGGCGACGGCTCCCTGCACGACGCCGCCCTGCGCTGCGCCGACCTGGCACACGCAGCGGCCCCGGCGCTGAAACGCACCGGACTCCTCTACGGCCACAGCGGGATCGCCCTGCTGCACCTGCGCCTGTACGAGCGCACCCGCGACCCGGAGCTGCTGCTGCGGGCCAGCCGTTTCCTCCACCGCGATCTGGACCACTGCGTGACCAGTGCCTTCGGCACGCTCCAGGTGGACGAGGGCTGGCGCACCATGCCCTACCTCGGCGCGGGCAGCGTGGGCATCGGCATGGTCCTGGACGACTGGGCCGGGCACGCCTCGGACGACCGCTTCGAGCAGGCGCGGACCCAGATCGTCCGGGCCGCCCAGGCGACGTTCTACGCCCAGCCCGGGCTGTTCCGCGGCGCCGCCGGGATGATCCTGCACCTGTCCCGGACCACGACCCCCGGCCCAGGCACCCGTGCCGAGGACATCGCCCGGCAGATCGAGGCGCTGGCCCGCCACGCGGTCCCGTACCAGGGCCATCTGGCCTTCCCCGGCGAGCAGATGATGCGCCTGTCCATGGACCTGTCCACGGGCACCGCCGGCGCTCTCCTCGCCCTCGGCAGCGCCGCGACCGGCGGTCGCGCGCACCTGCCGTTCCTCCCGCCGCCGCGCACCGCGACGGCCCCAGAGCCGGTCCCCCTCGCGGGGGCCGTGACCCGACCGAGCACATCCACCGACGAAAGGAACCAGCCATGACCCTCCTCGACCTGCAGTCCATGGAGACCCCGAAGGAAGAGAACACCGAGGCCGCGAACCTCACGGGCAGCCGCGCCAGCCTGCTCCTGTGCGGTGACAGCTCGCTGAGCGTCACGACCTGTAACTAGTCGGGTCCCTGCGGGCCCGGGCGGCACGTCGCCCGGGCCCGCACCTCTTTTCCCCGGGCCGCGCGGAGCCCGGGCCCGGACACCTGGAGCCGCTGCCGATGACCCCGCCCGACGCACCCGGCGACACGGCTGCCGCGGACACCGCCGACCGGGCGCTGCAGGCGGCCGCACGGCACAGCGCCGGCCGCACCGCCGCCGTGGCCGGCTGCGCGCTGGCCTCCGCCTGCGCGGCGCTCGCCGAACCGGCCCTGCTCGGCCGCGCCCTGGACCTGCTCCTGCGCCGCGACCCCTCCGCCACCGTCTGGGTCCTGTACTGCGCGGCGGTGATCACCGCCGAGGTCCTGCTGGACGCGGCGACCGTACGGCTCACCGGCAGCGTCGACGCCCGCTCCACGGCCTGGCTGCGCCGGCGCGCCCTGGACGCGCTGCTGCGCACCGCACCGCACCACGCGGCCCGCCGCTCCCCCGGCGACGTCTCCGCCCGGCTCACGGCCCACGCCGCCGGCGCCGGGACCGTTCCGGCGGCGGTGGCGACGGCCGTCACCGCCCTGCTCCCGCCGCTCGGGGGCCTCGCCGCCCTGTTCCTGGTCGACCTGTGGACGGGCCTCGCCTTCCTGGCCGGGGTGCCCGTACTGGCGCTGCTGCTGAGGGCCTTCGCCCGTGCGTCCGGGGCCAGCGTCGGCCGCTACCAGCAGGTGCAGCTCGCGCTGGCCGGACGCCTCGCCGAGGCTCTGGCCGGCGCCCGCACCATCGCCGCGGCGGGCACGGCCGGGCGGGAGGCGGCGCGGATCCTGGCGCCCCTGCCCGAACTGGGCCGCGAGGGACGGCGGATGTGGCGGATCTACGGGGGGACGATGGCCCGTACCAGTGCCCTGATGCCGCTCCTGCTGTACGGGGTCCTCTGCGTGGGCGGCCTGCGCCTGGCGGCCGGGGCGCTCGGCGTCGGCGGTCTGCTCGCCGCCGTGCGCTACGCGGGTCTCGCCGCCGGCGCGGGAGCCGTCACGGCCCGCCTCTCGGCGGTGGTGCGCGGCCGGGCCGCCGCCCGCCGGACGGCCGCCCTGCTCGGCCTGCCCGAACTCCCCCAGGGGGCGAGGGAGTACGCCGCTCCGGGCCCCGGCACGCTGGAACTGCGCGGGGTCCGTGTGGAGCGGGCCGGACGGACCGTCCTGAGCGGCGTCGACCTGCGGCTGCCGGGCGGCACCACCACCGCCGTCGTGGGCCGCTCCGGCTCGGGCAAGAGCCTGCTGGCCGCCGTCGCCGGGCGGCTCACCGCCTGCGACGGCGGCCAGGTGCTGCTGGACGGCACCGCGCTGGAGGAACTCACCGGCCCGGCCCTGCGCCGGGAGGTGGGGCACGCCTTCGAGCGGCCTGCCCTGTTCGGGGACAGCGTCGGCGCGGCCATCGCCTTCGGCACCCGGCCGGAGCCCGGGGCCGACGCCGTACGCGCCGCGGCGCGGGCCGCGGGCGCCGACGCCTTCGTACGCCGCCTTCCAGAGGGCTACCGCACCCCGCTCGACGCGGCTCCCCTGTCCGGCGGGGAGCTGCAACGCCTCGGCCTGGCCCGGGCGTTCTGCCGGGCGGAGCGCGTGCTCGTGCTGGACGACGCCACCTCCAGCCTGGACACCGTCACCGCCCGGGAGGTGGAGCACGCGCTGGCCCGTGACGTCTCCGCCCGGACCCGGCTCGTCGTGACCCACCGCGCCGCCACGGCAGCCCGCGCCGACCTCGTGGTCTGGCTGGACGACGGCAGGGTCCGGGCCACGGGGGAGCACGCGCGGCTGTGGCAGGACCCCGGCTACCGCGCGCTGTTCGGCTGGGACGGGGACACCGCGGGCGGGGCGGACCGGTGAGCGGGGACGGCGCCGGCGCGTGGCGGCGGGTCGGCGGCGAGGGGCTCCGCTTCCTGCGGGGCCGTGCGCGGACGCTGCGCATCCTCGCCCTGTGGTCGCTGCTGGAGTCCGCCCACACCTTCCTCGGCGGGTACGCGGTGGCCCGCGCCCTCGACGACGGCTTCCTCGCCGCCCGGCCGGCGGCCGGCGTGGCGTGGCTGGCGGTGGCCGGGGCCGGGGCGCTCCTCGGGGGGCTCGCCCTGCGGGGGGTCTTCGGCGGGCTCGCGGACCTGGTCGAGCCCCTGCGGGACGGTCTGGTGCGCCGGGCCGTGCGCCAGGCCCTGGAGCGGGCGGTCGCGGATCCGGGGAGGGCCGCGCGGGACGGGGGCGTGTCCCGGCTGGCCCAGCAGACCGAGATGGCCCGGGACTCCTTCGCGGGCCTGGTGCTCGTCGCCCGGTCCTTCGTCTTCACCGCGGCGGGCGCGCTGGCGGGGATGGCGGCGCTGGCGCCGGTGCTGCTGCTGTTCGTCCTGCCTCCGCTGCTCCTGGGGACGGCCGGGTTCCTGCTCACGCTGCGGCCCGTGGCCCGGGTGCAGCGGCGGGCGCTGGACAACGACGAGGCCCTGGCGGCGCGGACCGGCGAACTGGCGGCGGGGCTGCGCGATGTGGTCGCCTGCGGGGGCGGTGAGCGGGCGGGGGCGGGCCTGCGGCTGCTGATCACCGAGCAGGAGCGGCTGACGCGGCTGCTCGCCCGGTGGGCCGCCCTGCGGACCCTGGCGCTGGGGGTGGCGGGCCGGCTGCCCGTCGTCGTCCTGCTGCTGGGGGCGCCCTGGTTGCTCGGGCGGGGGGTGAGCGCGGGCGCCCTGGCCGCCGCGCTGACCTACCTGGTCCAGTCCCTGCTGCCGGCGCTCGACTCCCTCATGGGCGCCCTCGGCTCGGCGGGCACCCGGCTGGTGGTGGTCCTGGACCGCTTCTGCGCCCCGCGCCCGGACCGGCGACCGGCATCCGGGCCCGAGGGGCCGGCGCACCATCCGGCTCCGGCTGTGGCTGTGGGTGTGGGTGTGGGCCCGGCTGCCGCCCCCGCCTGCCCCGGGCCGCCCTTCCGCCGCTCCGGCGTGGCCCGGGCCGCGCGCGGCGGCCCCGGGGCGGCCGGCCCGGGGCCGGTGTGCGGGAGCGGCCAGGGGGGTGTGGCGGCCGAGCTGCGGGGGGTGCGCTTCACGTACGGGGCCCGGGCCGAGCCGGTGATCGACGGCCTCGACCTGGTCCTGCGCGAGGGGGAGCACCTGGCCGTGGTGGGGCCGAGCGGGATCGGCAAGTCCACCCTCACCGCACTGCTGGCCGGGCTCCTCCCGCCCGGCCGGGGCGCCGTCCTGCTGGCCGGCGCCCCGGCGTGGAACGGCCCCGTCCGCTCCCCCGATCCCCGGCGCACCCTGCTGCCGCAGCACGCCTACGTGTTCACGGGCTCCGTACGGGAGAACCTCACCCACCTGTGCCCCGGGCCGGTCCCGCCGGCACGGCTGGACCGGGCCGTGGCGGCCCTGGGGGCGGACGGGCTGGTCGGCAGGCTGGGCGGCCCCGACGCACCGGTCGACCCGGCCACGCTCTCGCAGGGCGAGCGCCAGCTGCTGGCGCTCGTGGCCGCCCACCTCTCACCGGCACCGCTGCTGCTGCTGGACGAGGCCACCTGCCACCTCGATCCGGCGGCCGAGGAACGGGCCGAGCGGGCGCTCGCCGCCCGCCCCGGCACCCTCGTCGTGGTGGCCCACCGCATCTCCTCCGCCGCCCGGGCCGACCGGATCCTCGTCCTCGACGGGAACCGAGCGGTCTGCGGCACGCACGAGGACCTCCCGGCGAGGTCCGCCCTCTACCGGGAGCTGCTGGGGGTGTGGAACGCACAGGTGTGAGCCGTCCGGCCCGCCGGTCCGGCGGCGCTCAGACCCAGCCGGCCCTCCGCGATATCCGGATGGCATCGATCCGGTTGCGGGCTCCGGTCTTACGGGTGGCGGCGGCCATGTAGTTGCGCACGGTGCCGCTCGCGAGGTGCAGGGCGCGCGCGATCTCGGCGACGGAGTCGCCCTCCGCCGCCCGGGCCAGCACGCTCAGCTCGCGCGGGCTGAGCGGCATGGGGTCGGCCTCCAGCAGCGCCGAGGCCAGGGAGGGGTCCACGAACCGCTCCCCCGCGGCGACCTTGCGGACGGCCCGGACCAGCCTGCCGGGCGAGCCGTCCTTGTCCACGTAGCCCCGGGCCTCCGCCTGGACCCCGCGCCGGAGCGAGCCGGGCGCGCCCGAGGTGGCGAGTACCAGCAGCGGGGCCACCGGCTCGGGAAGCGGCCGGGCGGTGCCGTCGGGGAGGCCCAGGGTGGCCGAGGCGCCGGGACAGTCGAGGTCGACGACGGTCACGTCCGGGCGTAAGGACTCCGCCTGGCGGGCGGCCGTTCGCCAGCCGGCGGAGGTGACGTCGAAGCCGCCCTCCGATCTGAGCAGGGCTGCCAGCGCCGATCTCACGAGGCTGACGCTGTGCAGGACGAGGACCTTGGTCATCGGGGCTCTCCTAGCCTGAAGATCGAGGGACCCCAAGCGGGTGCCCATCAACCAGGCGGCGGGAACGCACCCGTCCGCGTCCGGTGGTGGCCCGTGGCCGAAGCCGGACGCCCGTGCCGCCGCCCGCCGGGCCGCCGTACCGGCCGCACGCACCGCAGGTACGGCTCGGGCGGCGGGTGACGCGCGCCAGCGCAGTGAAGCGGCGGGGCTGATTCCGGGTGCATCGGCGGCGCTGACCCGGTTGCCGGACTCAGGGGCGCACCGGTATCTCCCCCGTGCGGTCCGGGAGGAGTTCGGCGATGAGGCCGGTGCCGAGGGCGTACGCCGGGACGCCGGCGGTGATGAGGGCGGTCTCGGCGACGCCGATGAGGTCGGCGATGCCCGCTCCGGCGTGCAGGGCGCCCCGTGCATGGATCCGGGCGGGTTCCTCCCGGCCCAGGGCCAGCAACTGGCCGAAGTGGACGAGCTGTTGCACCCGGGCGCCCAGCGGACTGTCCGCCAGGACGACATGGCGCAGGGCGGCGAGCGCCTCCTCCGTGGGCAGCCGGCCGAACTCCCCGGCCAGGCGCAGCCGTTCCTCCACCCCGTGGGGGACGGCGCCCAGGGTCGAGCGGTACCGCTCGCGTACGGCCTCCGTACGCGGGGCGGGAGCGGCGTCCGTCATGAGGCGACCCGGGCGGCCGAGAGGCGTACGGCTTCCAGGGCGTCCGCCGGGAAGTCCACGGCCCCGCCGATCGCCGCGGCGGCGATCTCGGCCTCGGCGCTCTCCTCGATCGCCACCACCAGCTGGGCGGCAGCCGCCGCGTCCGGGCCGAAGACCAGCAGCCCGTGGTTGGCCAGCAGGACCGCGGAGGTGGTGGGCCGCCGCTTCAGCACCTCGATGATGCCGCGCACCGACACGTCCGATCCCCGGGGACCCCAGGGGACCACGGGGACCTCCTCGGCCTGCCCGAACCGGAGCATCGGCTCGGTGCGGCAGGGCAGCGGCCGGTGGGCGACGGCGAAGGCGGTCGCGGCGGGCGAGTGGGTGTGGATGACCGCGCCCACCTGGGGCCGGTCCCGGTAGACGGCGGTGTGCATGGAGGTGATCTCGGCGCTGACGGACCGCAGTTCGCCCTCCAGGACCCGTCCGTCGAACCCGACGGTGGCCAGCTGCCCGGCCCGCAGGCCACGGACGTGGCCCGGGGTCAGCAGGTAGCGCTCGCCGTCGAGCCGGGCGCTCAGGTTGGCGTGTCCGGAGTGGGACATCACTCCGGCCGTGAAGAGCGCCTCCGCTGCTTCCACCAGCTGGCCGGCCCGCATCCCGCGTACGTATGCGTCACTCATGGCGACATCTCCCTGACGTTCGGCCGGCGACGGTTTCTCCGCCGCCGTGCACCTGCCGACCACTCTTCAACTTGAACTAAGGTTCAAGTCAACTCGTCGGGAGAGCCGTTGCTGGAGGAACAGGTGGAGCGGAACGCGCGGATGACCATCGGCCGGCTCGCCGAGGTCACCGGGGTGCCGGCGTCGGCCATCCGGTACTGGGAACGCCACGGCCTGCTGCCCGCTCCGCAGCGCGAGAGCGGGCAGCGGCGTTATCCGCCGGAGGCGGCGGAGCGGATCATCGTGCTCCGCACCTGCCAGCAGGCCGGCCTGTCACTGGCCGAGATCGGCGAGTTCCAGCGGGAACAGCAGCGCCGGAAGGCGATGATCCGCGCCAAGATCAGCGAGATCGAGCAGCGCAGGATCGCTCTGGACCACGCGCACCAGCTGCTGACGCACGCCCTGCGGTGCGGCGAGGAGGACATCGTGGCGTGCCCCAGGTTCCGCGAGGAGATGGCCGCCTGGCGGAAGGCCGATCCGGCGCCGTGAGCGGCGGGCGGGCTACTTCTTCGTCTGGTTGAGGCAGAGCACGAACTGCTTGCCCGAGTGGCGGCGCGAGCCGCGGGTCTGCTCGTAGTAGCCCATGTCGGACTTGCCCTGGCAGCGGTTGGTGTCCAGCGTGCCGGTGAGCACCTCGACCACCTTGTACGCGGCTCCTGCGGAACCGCAGTCCACCACCTGGAGGTCCAGGCTCGCCGCCGTGGTGCCGTTGTTCTTCAGGCAGTCACCGACCTCCGCGTGGTCGGCGTCGTCCTGGCTCAGGAAGTAGCCCACCGCGACGACGATGAGGGCGATGACGATGCCGATGATCTTGAGGACCTTCATGACCCCGATCCCCCCGCTCCGGGCCGGAGGAGCCGGCGGGCCCGGAGGCACGGACCACTGCTGCGGGTGGGGCGGCTGCATCTGCATCGGGGGCTGCTGCGGGTACCCGGGCTGCTGCGGCGGCGCGCCGTACGGCGGCTGGGCCTGCTGCGGGGGGTACGCGTATCCCGGCTGGGGCGGCGGCGGGTACCCCTGCGGCTGCTGCGCGTACGGGGCGGGGTGGCCGTACGGGCCGGAGCCCTGGTGCGGCGGGTGGGTCATGCGGGAGTCCCCCAGTGATCATGACGGTTCATTGACGTGGGCACGCTATATCAACCGTTGCCCGTCCCCCGCATCCGTCCGGCTCCCGGGACGGACGGCTTCGGCCGGTGACGGGACGTCAGGCGGCGCCAGGTGTCCGGCACGGCGGCGCCAGAGAAAGGCCGCCGACAGGAGCGCGGCGCCTCCCAGCAGCCAGGGCAGCCGCCCCGGCGGCAGGAGGCCGACGGCCAAGCCCGCGAGGGCGCCCGCCAGTTGGAGGGCGAGGGACTGCACCGACAGCGCCGTGGCCCGGACCGCGCCGGATACCCGATGGTGCAGGGCGTCGTTCTGGTTCGGTCCGGCCGCGCCGAGTCCGAGGTAGACCAGGCCGTAGCCGGTGGCGGCGAGCAGGACGGAGAACGGGCCCGTCGCCGTCGGAGCGGCGCCGAGCAGGAGCAGGCCGCAGGCGCCGGCGCCCAGGGCGAGCAGGACGGCCCGCTCCCCGCTGCCCGCCAGGCGGGCGGTCAGCGGCGCGAGGTGGCTGCCGAGGCCCGCGCAGACGAAGCCGGCGCAGGCGAGCCCGGCGAAGAGCACCGCCCCGGACTCGGAGGCACCCGTGAGGGCGGCGGCGCGGCCCGGGGTGAGCAGTTCGAGCGCGGCCAGGGCGCCGCCGGCGGCGGCGGCGCTGAGCAGCACCCGGCGGACCACCGCGTCACGGCCGCCCAGGCGCAGCCCGTCGAGGACGGTGCCCGGGACTCCCCGCAGGACGTCGCGCGGGGTGGCCGGCGGGCGGGGCGGTTCGGGGAGCGCGGTCAGGGCGTAGAGCACGAAGGCGACGTAGACCGCCGCGCCCAGCAGCAGCGGGACGGAAAGGGGCAGTACCCGCCCCGAGGTGGCGGCGCCGAGGTCCGGGCCCAGCCCGAGCAGCCAGGGGAGGGCCCCGCCGAGCAGGGTGCCGGCGGCGAGCGCGGCGGAGGTCGCGGAGGAGCCGCGGGCGAGGCCGGTGCGCAGGTCGGCGCCGGGTCCGCCGAGGCCCTGGACGGTGTCCACGTACCAGGCTTCGGCGGGGCCGCTGGACAGGGCGCGGCCGGCGCCCATCAGGGCCATGCCGAGGGCCAGCGGCCAGGGGGTGGCGCCGAGGGCCAGGAGGGTGAGCGCGGTCAGGTTCAGCAGGCCGGCGGCGGCCAGGACGGCGCGGCGTCCCAGCACGTCGGACAGGCCGCCGGTGGGCAGTTCCAGCGCCGCGGCGGTGAGGGAGTGGACCGCGGTCAGGCCCGCGACGGCCGCCAGGCCCAGGCCGCGCTGGGTCAGCAGCAGGACCAGGGGGGCGATGGTCAGACCGAGGGGCAGCCAGAACAGCACGCAGACCCGGACGTAGCGGCGACGGGCGGCAGCGGGATCCAGGAGCGGCCGGGCCGCCGTCACGAGGGGTCCCCGGCACCGGTCGCGGGCGGGGCCAGGGGCAGTCCGGCGACGAGGAGGACGACCTGCGCGGCGCGCGGGTCCTCCGCGTCACGGGCCGTCAGCTCGTCCAGCTTCCGCTGGAACTCCTCCCGCAGTGCGGTGAGGGACTCGGGGGTCAGGCGCGGCAGCAGGTCGCTGACCCCGGCGGCCTCCGCCCACTCCGGGCCCAGCCGCCCGTCGGCGAGGTCGGCCTCGTGGCGCAGGAGGGAGGTCCGGAGGTGCTCGATCTGCACCCGGCGGGACAGCCCGACGTAGGCGCGGCTGTCGGCGGTGGCCGCCATCGCCCGGCTGCTCCAGGCCGTCGCCGCGTGCACCGCCTGCCAGCGCCGCTCCCGCCCGTCCCGGTGTTCGGCCTCGGTGACGAAGGCGTACTTCGCCAGGACGCGCAGATGGTAGCTGGTGGAGGCGGAGGACTCGCCGGTGCGGACGGCGAGCTCGCTCGCGGTGGCGGGGCCGTCCTGTCTCAGCAGGCCGAGCAGCCTGATGCGCAGGGGGTGCGTGAGGGCCTTCAGGGCCGCCGCGTCGTTCTCGGGGTCGAGGACGCGGGTGTGGTCATCGCTGATCATGAAAGCAGGCTAGGGCGCTCACCGCTTCTGCAAAAGCATTTTTGCAGAATTTATTGGGGAGTTGGTGAGCCGGGGGCGGAACCCGCGGTGCCCGGGCGGCGCCGGAAGGCGGCGCGGCCCGGGCACCGGGTGAAGGTGTGCGGTCGTCAGGTGGGGTCAGGTGGGGTCAGGGCTGCGGGGGGCGGTCACGGTCGATGTACTCGTTGGCCTTCTCCTGGCCCATGTCCACCTTGTCGGCGTACTTTCCGCCCGTCCGCTTGTCGATCATGTCTCCCCCGCGCTCCACCCCTTGCTTGGCCTGGTCGGGGTGCTGGCCGAGCATCGCCTTGAGCTTGTCGACAATCGACATGGTGCTTCCTCCTTCGAGCCGGTTGGCACCTCCCAGCGTCCCCCTCCTTCCGCCGGACCGCATCCGCGCGCCGGTCCGGGCCCGGACACGGCGGCGGGGCCCGCCCCCATGGAGGGCGGGCCCCGCGAGCCGGTGTGCGTCAGACGGCTACCAGCGGTACCAGCGGCCGCTGCCGGTCTTCGGGCGGGCGACGAAGCCGAGCAGCCAGATGACCAGCACGACGAGCGCCACCCACCACAGGACCTTCAGCGCGAAACCGGCTCCGAACAGGATCAGCGCGAGCAGGAGAACGAGAAGCAGGGGAACCACGGTTATCACCTCCGCGCACTCGCATGCCCCCGCCGGCCCCGCCCATGCGCCCCTCCTTCAGTCCGCGCGGCACACGCGCGCGAACGGGCGGGCGGGGACCGGTCAGGCGACCTCGAAGCCGATGACGCAGGTGTCGTCGTCGGTGTCGGACCAGCTCTGCGTCAGCAGGCCGTCGAGCCTGCCGTCCAGGTCCTCGGCCCCCGTGGCCACCGTGTCCAGGAGATGCGCGAGGGAGTCCTGCACGGAGGCGTCCCGGCGCTCGACGAGGCCGTCGGTGAACATCAGCAGGGCGTCCCCCGGCTCCAGCCGCTCCTCCTGCTCCGCGTAGGTGACGTCGGGCAGGGCGCCGAGGAGCAGCCCGTCGATCAGCGGGAAGGCCGTGGCCTCGCCCTTCCTGACGAGGACCGGCGGCAGGTGCCCGGCCCGCGCCCAGCGCATGACACGGGTGCTCGGATCGTAGAGCCCGCAGACGGCGGTCGCGGTGACCTGCTTGGTCAGGTGGTGGGTGACGGTGTTGAGCCAGGACATCAGCTGCGCGGGCCCGGCGCCGGTGACGGCGAGGCCGCGCAGGGCGTTGCGCAGGACGACCATTCCGGTGGCCGCCTCGATGCCGTGGCCGGCGACGTCGCCGACGGACAGCAGGATCAGGCCGGAGGGCAGCACCAGCGCGTCGTACCAGTCGCCGCCGACCAGGGACTCCGTCTCGGCGGGCCGGTAGCGGACCGCCACGCGCAGCCCCGGCGCCTCCACGTGGTGGTGCGGGGGCATGATGGCGTGCTGGAGCTGGAGGGCGAGCCGGTTGCGTTCGGCCGATTCGGCTTCGGTGAGGGCGAGCTGGTCGCGGGTCGCGGCGAGGGCCACCTCGGTCCAGTGCTGCGCGGAGACGTCCTGGCAGGCCCCGCGGACGGCGTGCAGCCGCTGGGCGGCGTCGAGGACGGGCTCGGCGACGACCCGGATATGGCGCAGGATGCCGTCGGAGCGCCGCAGGCGCAGGTTGACGGAGGCGGGGCGACGGTAGCGCAGGACGGCACGCAGGAAACGGCCGAGGGCCGCGGAGTCGTCGGGGTGGGCGTGGGCGGGCAGGTCCCGCAGCGGTACGGGGGACGCGGTGGTGGGCAGTCCGTGGAGGGCGTAGAGCTCGGAGTTCCAGGTGATCTCGCCGGTGAGGAGGTTCTCCTCGAAACCGCCGATGCGGCCCAGGCGCTGGGCGTGCTGGAGCAGGTCGGCGAGGCGGGCGGTCTCGTCCTCGATCCGCCAGATCAGCAGGATGGCGGCGCCGTGCCGGCTGACGCTGATGTCGGCGACCGCGGTCAGCGGGATCTGGTCGACGAGGGCGGTCAGGCTCACCCGTTCGGCACGGAAGGGCTCGCCGGTGGCGTGCACCCGCTCGACCGTGTCGAAGAGGCCGCCCTCCCCCGCGGCCATGGGGTACGCCTCCAGCAGCAGGGCGCCGTTGACGTCGGCACGGGGCCGGCCCGCCGGGTCGGCGAAGCGGCTGTTGACGTGGCGGATGCGGAAATCGGCCAGCCGCCCGTCCGGATCGAGCTCGGGGGTCAGGACGATGGTGGGGTCGTGCAGTCCCTCGGCGAGGTCGATCAGCTCCGATACGTCGGGGAGCAGCCCCTCCGCGGCGAGGGCGGCGGGCGGGACCGCCGTGTCCAGGGTGTGCGCGCACAGCTCGGCCAGTGCCTCGACCTGGCGTCGGATCTGCGGGGGCAGCGGCGTCAGGGGGTGGGGCCAGCACACTTCGAGGACGCCGTGCACGCGTCCCCCCGTCCCGGCGGGTACGGCCATCCGGCCGCCCTCGGGCCATTGCAGGTGCCCGATCGAGGGCAGGCCCTCGCGGCGCAGGTCGGTGACGGTGACGGCGCCGCGCTCGCGCAGCGCGAGGCGGGGGACGGTGGCGACCCCCGGCGGGACGTGGCGCCAGCGGGCGGCCTCCTCGGCGGGGAACCCGGCGTGGCCGGCGAGGGCCAGGGAGCCGTCGGGGGCGGCGGCCCACACGGCCACGGCGACCGCCCCCAGCGGGGTCAGGGCGTTGGCCAGCAGCGAGTCGGCGACGGCCTGGGTGTCGGCGGCGGCCAGGGCCCCGCTCTCGGCGGTGCGCAGCCGTACGGCGACGGTGGCGGACGGCGGGGAGGGCCGCGCGGCGGCGGCGCGTTCGACGAACTCGGCCGCGACCTCGCTGACCTGGTCGCGGGCCGCCTGGTTGACGATGTCGGCGGCGAGTTCCAGGGGGACGAGCCCGGACTCGCGGCACAGTTCGTCCAGCTGGCGGGCGGCCGCGGCGGGGGTGCAGTTCAGCCGCCCCATGAGGATGCCCTTGGCCAGTTCCACCAGGGCCCGGCCGTCGGCGGCCGCGTGGGCCTCGCGCACCTCGCGGCGCAGGCGTTCGACCGTGGCGACGAGCCGGCCCAGGGAGGGGGGCGTCTGCCGGGGAAGGGAGGGCAGCACGGTGTCACCGGCGGGGGCTTCGTCCGTGCGCTGCACGGGGTGGCGGGAGGTGTCGGGGAGGGTCACCGCGCGGCCGGCCCCTCGTGGCGGCGGGCGGGGGCGGTCAGCCAGTGCCGGACACGGCTGATGAGCTCGTCGGCGTCCACGGGCTTGGTGACGTAGTCGCTGGCCCCGGCGGCGAGGCTCTTCTCCCGGTCCCCGGGCATCGCCTTGGCGGTGACGGCGATGATGGGCAGGCCCGCGTACTCGGGCATGCTGCGGATCTCCGCGGTGGCGGCGTATCCGTCGAGCTCGGGCATCATCACGTCCATCAGGATGAGGTCGACGCCGGGGTTGCGGGTGAGGGTCTCGATGCCCTTGCGGCCGTCCTCGGCGTGCAGGACGCGCAGCCCGTGCAGTTCGAGGATGCCGCTGAGGGCGTAGAGGTTGCGGGCGTCGTCGTCGACGACGAGGACGGTGCGTCCCGCGAGCTCCCCGTCGGGGGTGCCGGGCGCCCGGTCGCCCTGCGCCGCCCCGTCCACGAGCGGTGGCACCTCTCCGGGCCGGTCGGCGGACAGGTGCAGGACGATGCGTTCACGGAGCTCGTCCAGGCTGCTCAGCAGCTCCACGCGGCCGGAGGCGGCGCGCTCGCGCAGGGCCCGTTCCCGGCCGTCGTCGAGGCGGGGGTTGTGGTGGGCGAGGACGGGCAGGGCGCCGAGCGCGGGGTCCCCGTCGAGGGCGTCGAGGAAGCGGGTGGCCTCGCCTCCGGACATGCCGAGTTCGAGGACGACGCAGTGGAACGGCTCGGACGCCAGCACGGTGGCGGCCTCGCGGGAGCTGGTGGCGCCGACCACCTGGACGCCCGCGGGCTCCCCGGCCCTGCCCGGACGCGGTACGAGGTCGCGTTCGGCGCTCTCGGCGACGAGGGAGAGCAGGCCGTTCGGCCGCTCCTCGATCACGAGGAGGCGCCGGTCCTGCCGGGGCCGCGCGCCGGGGGCGTCGCCGTCGGCGCCGCGCCGCGGCTCGGGGACCGCGCGGCCGGCGCCGAGGGCGGCCGGGGCGGGGGCCGGGTCGAGGGCCGCGGCGCCTTCCTCGAAGTCGGTGTGGCTGACGGGGAGGTAGAGGGTGAAGGTGCTGCCCTGGCCGGGGGTGCTCTCGGCCGTCACGGCTCCGCCCAGCAGCTGGGCGATCTCGCGGGTGATGGACAGGCCGAGGCCGGTGCCGCCGTACTTGCGGCTGGTGGTGCCGTCGGCCTGCTGGAAGGCGCCGAAGACGGATTCCAGCTGCTGTTCGGGGATGCCGATGCCGGTGTCGCGGACGCGGAAGGCCGTCATGCTGCCGCGGTGGCGCAGCCCGGGCGGGAGCTCGGCGTCGGAGGCCCGTTCGATGCGGAGCTCGACCCCGCCGCGCTCGGTGAACTTGACGGCGTTCGAGAGCAGGTTGCGCAGGATCTGGCGGAGCCTGGAGTCGTCGGTGAGCAGGGCGGTGGGAGCGTCGGGGGCGGTGGTGACCTTGAAGTCCAGGCTCTTCTGGGTGGTCATCGGGCGGAAGGTGGCCTCGACGTAGTCCAGCAGCTGCGGGAGGTCGACCCGTTCGGGGTGGATGTCCATCTTGCCCGCCTCGACCTTGGAGAGGTCGAGGATGTCGTTGATGAGCTGGAGCAGGTCGGAGCCGGCCGAGTGGATGATGCCCGCGTACTCGACCTGCTTGGGGGTGAGGTTGCGGGTGGGGTTCTGGGACAGCAGCTGGGCCAGGATGAGCAGGCTGTTGAGCGGGGTGCGCAGCTCGTGGCTCATGTTCGCCAGGAACTCCGACTTGTACTTGGAGGCCAGCGACAACTGCTGGGCGCGGTCCTCCAGTTCCTGCCGGGCCTGCTCGATCTGGAGGTTCTTCGCCTCGATGTCGCGGTTCTGGCTGGCCAGCAGGGCCGCCTTCTCCTCCAGTTCGGCGTTGGAGCGCTGCAACTCCTCCTGCTGTACCTGGAGTTCGGCGGAGCGGGCCTGGAGTTCGGCGGTCAGGCGCTGGGACTCGCCGAGGAGTTCGTCGGTGCGGGCGTTGGCGACGATCGTGCTGACGTTGACCCCGATGGTCTCCATGAGCTGACCGAGGAAGTCACGGTGCACGGGGGTGAAGGCGGAGAACGAGGCGAGTTCGATCACCCCGAGGACCTGGTCGTCGACGACGATCGGCAGGATCATCAGGCTGCCCGGCGTGGTCCGGCCGAGGCCGGAGGAGATGACGTAGTCGGCGGGGACCTCGTCGGTGGCGATGGTGCGGCGGCTGCGGGCCGCCTGCCCGACGAGGGACTCACCGAGGGCGAAGCGCACGGCCACTCCGTCGGCGGCGGAGCGGCCGTAGGAGCCGACGAGGGTGAGCATCGTGCCCTGCGGGGTGTCCTCCGCCAGGTAGAAGGCCCCGTACTGGGCCGCGACCAGCGGGGTGAGCTCGTCCATGACGAGTTCGGCGACGACGGCGAGGTCGCGGTGGCCCTGCATCAGGCCGGAGATCAGCGCCAGGTTGGTCTTGAGCCAGTCCTGCTCCTGGTTGGCGCGGGTGGTCTCCCGCAGGGAGCCGACCATGGAGTTGATGTTGTCCTTGAGGTCGCCCATCTCGCCGGGGGCCTCGACGGTGATGGAGCGGGTGAGGTCTCCCTCGGCGACGGCGCTGGTGACGGCGGCGATGGCGCGTACCTGACGGGTGAGGTTCCCGGCGAGCTCGTTGACGTTCTCGGTGAGCCGCTTCCAGGTGCCGGAGACCCCTTCGACCTCGGCCTGGCCGCCGAGCCGGCCCTCGCTGCCGACCTCACGGGCCACACGGGTGACCTCGTCGGCGAAGGCGGACAGCTGGTCGACCATGGTGTTGATCGTGGTCTTCAGCTCAAGGATCTCACCGCGCGCGGTGACGGTGATCTTCTGGGAGAGGTCGCCCTTGGCGACGGCCGTGGCGACCTGGGCGATGGACCTCACCTGGACGGTGAGGTTACCGGCCATGAAATTGACCGAATCCGTGAGGTCCCGCCAGGCTCCGCCGACCCCGGGAACGTCCGCCTGGCCTCCCAGCGCCCCCTCCGTGCCGACCTCGCGGGCCACTCTCGTCACCTCGGAGGTGAACAGCGACAGCTGGTTGGCCATCCCGTTGAAGACGGTGGCGATCTCCCCGAGGAGACCGTCCTCCCCGTCGGGCAGCCGCGTACGGAAATCCCCGTCGCGGACGGCCGTCAGCCCCGCCAGCAGCAGGCGCAGGTCCGACTCGGTGATGCCGCCCTCGCGCGGTACCGCCGGCGCTCCGCCCGCCGCCACCGCGCCAGTCCGCTCAGCCATTGCCCACCCTCACTCTCGCCGTCCTGACGGGGGGAAGGCTAACCCCCGTCGGAGGAACCGGCGGCCATCACCCGCCAAGCGCCTCCTGGACGCCCGGGTGCAGCGAGAGGATCGTGTCCGCACCCGTCAGGGCGAACAGACGGCGCAGTTGCTGGCCCGGGGCCGCGATCCGCAACGCGGTCGTGCGGTGCACGCGCAGCAGCAGATTGAGGAACGAGGAGTCGCCGAAGGTGATGCCACCGGCGTCCAGGACCACCACGCGATACCGGTCGGCGGCGGTGGTCAGCGCCTGCTCCAGCGGCCCCAGGGTGTCCTGGTCCAGCTCTCCGCGGGCCGTCACGACCCAGCCGCCGCCGGCCTGATACCCGTCCTCGACCACTCCGTCGCCGTGCACGTCCTCTGCTCCCGCCATGTCCGCCTCCCCGGATGTCGCCGTACGGGTTCCGCAATGGAGTATGCACGGTCGCTCCTCCGGGCAGGGCGCACCGCCCGGGCCTTCCGCCGCCCGGCACCCCGCAAACGGAATCCGCTGAAAGTCGGAGGTGTACGACCGGAATGCCTGGGCATGAGCGGCGGCGGCAGCAATCGACCACAGGGAGGGGACGTCCACCATGCCTCGTCCGGCCGCAGTCGCACACCCCGTTCGCACCACCGACCACCGGGCTCCGGCCTGCCCGCCGGCCGTGGGGAGGGAGCCGTCCGCGGAAGCCCTTCCGCCGGTTCCCCACGCGCGGGAGGTCTCTCCCGCCGACGCGCGGGAGCTGTCACGGCTGTTCCTGGCGCGGCTGCGGGCCCTGGAGGAGGGCACGCGGGAGTACCAGTACGTCCGCAACACCCTGATCGAGATGAATCTCTCCCTCGTGCGGTTCGCGGCGCGCCGCTTCCGGTCCCGGGCGGCCGGGGGCGGGGTGGAGATGGACGACATCGTGCAGGTCGGCACCATCGGCCTGATCAAGGCCATCGACCGCTACGACCCCGACCGCGAGGTGGAGTTCTCCACCCTCGCGCTCCCGTACATCACCGGTGAGATCAAGCGGCACTTCCGCGACACCACCTGGGCCGTCCACGTCCCGCGCCGCCTGCAGGAACTGCGCACGGAGCTCGCCAAGGCCCAGGAGGTCCTCACCGACACGCTCCGCCGCGCCCCGACGGTCAAGGAGCTCGCCGGGCACCTGGGCCTGCCCGAGGACGAGGTGGTGGACGGCATGGTCGCCGCGAACGGCTACACCAGCGGCTCCCTGGACCTGGCCTGCGAGGCGGACGAGACCCAGGGCGCGGGCCGCCCCACGCGCGCCCTGGCGGACCGGCTGGGCGACACGGACCCCGCCATGGAACTGTTCGAGGAGTTCCACACCCTCGCTCCCCTGCTGAAGGAGCTCGATCCCCGGGACCGGCAGATCCTGAGCATGCGCTTCGGCCAGGACAAGACCCAGTCGGAAATCGGCGCCGCGCTCGGCATCTCGCAGATGCAGGTCTCCCGGCTGCTCTCGCGCACCCTGAGCCGGCTGCGTGAGGGCATGCTGGCCTCCTAGGTGGCCGGCGTCACACCTGTCGCCGTGCCCGTGAGGGCATCGGCTCGCCGGCCTGGCCGCGGAGTGACAGCGCGGCCCCGTACACTGTCCGGCACTCGAAGCGCCCCGAAACCGGCCTGCCGGGTGTCCCCGGCCGGACCGGGGGCATGTTCGTACGGTCCGGAGAGAGACGGATGACAGCCGGGACCCTTGCGGTCGCCACGAGACGAGAGCCATGCAACGGTGAGGGTGAGGCCACAGTGATGAGCAGCGGATCGCCGACCGGCCATCCTCCGCAGCCGGCGGCGGCGCGTCAGCGCCGCCAGCTGGGCCTGGCCGGTGCCCGGGGTCAGGTCGCCAAGGGCCGCGATTTCACGCGCCGGGCGCTGGCCGACTGGGGGTGGGACGCGACCGAGACCGCGGACGACGCCCTGCTCGTCGTCTCGGAACTGGTGACCAACGCCAACCTGCACGCGGGCGGCTGCCTCCAGCTCGTCCTGACCAGCGGCGACGTCCTGCGGATCGAGGTGTTCGACGGTTCCACGGCCCTGCCGCGCCGCGACCCCTCGCCTCGGCGGGGCATCCCGGGCGGTCATGGGCTCAACATCATCGACCGGCTGTGCGACCGCTGGGGCTCCGAGGCGGACGGGCACGGCAAGGTGGTGTGGGCGGAGATCGACTCGTCCCGCCTGATCGCGGGCACGGCCACCGGCCACTGAGCCGGCCTCGGGCGGCTCCGACGCCGGGCCGGCCCGGCGTCGTTCAGGAGCGCAGGCAGGGAGCGGTGGTTCAGGGGCGCGGGTCCAGGGAACGGTGGCGGCCGGCGGGCGGGCGGAGCCTGGCCCCTACGGGGACCGGAGCGCCTCGGCGGCGGGCCCGTCGGCGGCCCCGGCCCGGGGACCGGTGCCGGTCGTCCGCCCGCTGCGGCTCCGGGGCCGGCCGGCTCCCGCCCGCGGGGCCCAGCATGTACTCCTCGTAGCGGGCGAGTCCGATGAGGGCGCCCATCAGCAGGGGCGGTACGAGCAGCGCCAGGAAGAACACGGGGCTACCGCCTGTCCCGCGTCAGCGTGGTCACCAGGACGAGCAGGGCGAAGGCGATCACCAGCAGGTGCAGCCAGGCCGGGGCGGACTGAACGGCCCAGGCGGACACGTCGGTCGTATGCGCAGTCATGTGGACGCGCTTGCCCCCGAACGGCAAGCTGACACGCCGTCGGTGGGGACGGGGTCACCACTCGGGATGCACCTCGTGGCTGTCGTAGCGCACGCCAGCCTCCGTCACCCAGGGGCGGAAGCGCCCCGGGCCGCCGGGCTCGGCGGCGTAGCGGACCGCTTCGCCGGTCTCGTCCGTGACGACGACCGCCCCGGCCTTCTGGGCGCTGCGCAGGGCATGGGTCCAGTGCCGGCCGCGGTGGCCGCTGCGGTAGTCGGGGATCTTGCACTGTGACATCGCTCTCGCCGCCCTCCTGGCCGGGCCCCGCGACCACGGGCGCACGGCTCGGTGCCGGGACAGACCGTCCTACCCGGAATACGCCTGTTCGAACGTCCTGACGGGGCCGGTCCGCCAGCCGGATGACCTGGGGATTGACGGAGGGCGGACGGGGCACACGCGCGGTCGCGGCGTCGTGACGGTGGGGTCACGGCGGGCCGTACGAACTGCGGGGAGGTTGCCATGACGGCGCATCCGGTGGGCACGCTACGAGGGACCGGATCCGTCCGGAGCACCGTGCCGCAGCGGCTGGACCGGCTGCCCTGGAGCGGTTTCCACTGGCGGGTGGTGATCGCGCTGGGCATCACCTGGGTGCTGGACGGGATCGAGATCACCATCGCCGGCTCGATCGCCGACCGGCTGCGGGACCAGCACACGCTGGGCCTGACCTCGTCCCAGGTGGGGATGACCGCCAGCATCTACCTGCTCGGCGAAGTGGTCGGCGCCCTGGTCTTCGGCCGGCTGGCCGACCGGCTGGGACGCCGCAAGCTGTTCATCGTCACCCTCGGCGTCTACCTGCTGGGCAACGCGCTCACCGCCGTGGCACCGGGGTTCGCCTTCTTCGCCGTCACCCGCTTCATCGCCGGAACCGGGATCGGCGGTGAGTACGCGGCGCTGAACTCGGCCATCGACGAGCTGATCCCCAGCCGCCACCGCGGCCACGCCGACCTCGCCGTCAACTCCACGTACTGGCTGGGCGCGATGATCGGGGCGGCCTCGAACCTGCTCTTCCTCAACCCGCACCTGTTCGGCCTCGACATCGGCTGGCGCCTCGGCCTGCTCGTCGGGCCCGCGATCGGCGCGGCCATCTGGGGGCTGCGGCGCAACCTTCCGGAGAGCCCCCGCTGGCTGCTCACGCACGGCAGGCCCGAGGAGGCCGAACGGATCGTCACCGAGATCGAGGAGAAGGTGGAACGCGGCGGCGCCCGGCTGGAGCCGGTGCCGGAGAGCCGGGCGATGGAGTACCGGCGGCGTCCGCCCGTCGGCTACCGGGAGCTCGCCCGGATCCTGTTCCGCGACTACCGCAAGCGCTCGGTCCTCGGGTTCATGCTCATGGTGACGCAGTCGTTCCTCTTCAACGCGATCTTCTTCACCTACTCGCTGATCCTCGCCGAGTTCTACGACATCCGCGACGGGGCGGTCGCCTACTTCATCTTCCCCTTCGCCGTGGGCAACCTGGTGGGCCCGCTGGTGCTCGGCCGGTACTTCGACTCCCTGGGCCGGCGCCGGATGATCGGGACGACCTACTGCGTCTCCGGGGTGCTGCTGCTGGTCACCGGCTGGCTGTTCGCCGAAGGGCTGCTGAGCGCCGTCACGCAGACGCTGCTGTGGTGTGTGATCTTCTTCATCGCCTCGGCCGCCGCCTCCTCGGCGTACCTGACGGTGAGCGAGGTCTTCCCGGTGGAGATGCGGGCGCAGGCCATCTCGTTCTTCTTCGCCCTCTCCATGCTCTTCGGCGGTGTCGTCGCCCCCTGGCTGTTCGCCACCCTCATCGGCGGCGGCTCCGACCCCTGGCGGGTGTTCGCCGGGTACGCCGTCGGCGGCGTGCTCATGGTCCTGGGCGGGCTGACCGCCTTCCGCTGGGGGGTCGACGCCGAGCGGCGGTCCCTGGAGGAGGTCGCCGTCCCGCTGTCCGCGAACGGCCTGACGGAGCAGGGTCCCCCGGCGGCCGGCCCGGCCCGAGCCTGAGGACGCCGGGGGGCATGAACGGGCCGGAAGCGGTCAGAGGCAGGGGATGAAGACGCGCGGCATGGTCGTCGTGATCACCGGAGCCTCCAGCGGGATCGGCCGGGCCACCGCCGTGGCCTGCGCCCGGCGCGGGGCTCGCGTGGTACTGGCGGCCCGCAGCGGGCTCCCGCTGGAGGCCGTGGCCGCGCAGTGCCGGCGGCGTGGCGGTCAGGCCCTGGTCCAGCGGGTGGACGTCACCGACGAGCAGGCGGTGCGGGCGCTGGCGCAGGCGGCCGTCGCCCGCTTCGGGCGCATCGACGTCTGGGTCAACGGGGCGGGCGTGGGGATCCTGGGGCGGTTCGACCAGGTACCCGTACGCGACCTCCGGCGGCTGCTCGACGTCAACCTGCTCGGCGCCGTCAACGGGGCCCGGGCCGCCCTCGCGGTCATGCGGCGGCAGGGGCACGGGGTGCTCATCGACATCGGCTCGCTGCTCGGCGGCCGGATCACCGCCCCCTATATGGCCGGCTACGTCATGTCCAAGGCCGCGCTGGCCGCCTTCGACGAGGTGCTGCGGGAGGAGCTCGCCCTGCTGGGCGAGCGGGGGATCAAGGTCTGCACGGTGCTGCCCGCCGGGGTGGACACGCCGTTCTTCCGGAACGCGGCCGACCACAGCGGCCGCGGGCTGCGTTCCCTGCCCCCGGTGGCGACGCCCGAGCGGGTCGCACGGGCCGTCGTACGCACCGCGCGCCGGCCCCGGGAGCGGGTCCTGGTGGGCCCGTACGCCCGGCTGCTCACCGGTGCGCGGATCCTGGCGCCCCGGCCGGTGCGACGGGCGGTGGCGTGGCGGACGGACCGGGCGTACCTCGGCCCCGGCGGCGGGACGCCGGACACCTCCGGGACGCTCTACGCCCCCTCCGGCCAGGGGGCCGCCGTGCACGGGGGGCGGCACGGCGGACCTCGGACGGCGGCCCGCCGGGCGGCGGCGGCCGCGTCGCTCCTGGCCGTGCTGCGCGCCGTCCTCCCCCGGCGCTCCCACACCCCCCGCGGGCCGGCGTGGAGCGCGGGCGGCGGGGGTAGACGCGGGCGGAACCGCTGACGACGAGGGAGGCAGCCATGGCGTTGCAGCACCGGCTGGTCCGGGCGACCCCGGAGCGGGTGTGGGAGGTCCTGGAGGACGGCGACCGGTACGCGAAGTGGGTGGTCGGCGCACATCGGTCGCAGGAGGCCGACGGCCGCTGGCCGGAGGAGGGCTCCAAGCTGAACTACCAGGTCAAGCTGGGCCCGCTCGTGTACCGGGGCGAGACGGTCGTCCGCGTGAACGAGGCGCCGGACCGGCTGGAACTGGAGGCCGTCGCCGGCCGCGCCAGCGCGCGGATCGCCTTCGAGGTACGGCCCTGGGGCGAGGACACCCTGGTCGTCGTGGACGAGCACCCGCTGCGCGGCCGGGGCTGGTCCTTCCACCACGCGGCCGTCGACGCCGTGGCGCAGGTACGCCACCGGCTGCTGCTGGCGCGCCTGGCGCGCCAGTGCGAGGACGGTGACCACGGCCGTGACGGTGACGGCCGTGGCCGGTCCTGACGCGGTCGTCATCGGCGCCGGCCCCAACGGCCTGGTCGCCGCGAACCTGCTGGCCGACGCCGGATGGCAGGTCGTCGTACTGGAGGCCGGGCCGTCCCCCGGCGGGGCCGTACGCAGCGATGAGGGCCTGGCATCGGGCTTCGTCCACGACATGTTCAGCGCGTTCTACCCGCTGGCGGCGGCCTCACCGGTGATCAGGGGCCTGCGGCTGGAGGAGCACGGGCTGCGCTGGAGCCGCGCCCCGGCCGTCCTCGCCCATCCGCTGACGGACGGCCGCTGCGCCGTCCTGGGCTCGGGCCCGCAGGAGACGGCCCAGTCCCTGGAGCGGTTCGCGCCCGGGGACGGGGACGCCTGGCTGCGGCTGTACGGGCTGTGGCGGCGGATCGGCGCGGACCTGACGGACTGTCTGTTCACCCCGTTCCCGCCGGTCCGTGCGGGCGGGAGGCTGGCGCTGCGGCTGGGGTACGCCGAGGCGGTGCGGGTGGCGCGCAGGATGCTCCTGCCGGCGCGGCGGTTCGGCGAGGAGGAGTTCGCGGGCGCCGGCGGCCGGCTGCTGATCGCGGGCAACGCCCTGCACGCCGACCTGACGCCCGAGTCCGCCCTCGGCGGCGGCTTCGGCTGGCTGATGTGCATGCTCGGGCAGGCCCACGGCTTCCCCGTGCCCCGGGGCGGCGCGCAGACGCTGACCGACGCCCTCGTACGGCGGCTCCAGGCCCACGGCGGGGTGGTGCGCTGCGGTCAGGCCGCCGCCGAGGTGCTGGTGCGCCGGGGGCGGGCGGTGGGGGTCCGTACGGCCGACGGTACCGAGGTCGCGGCGCGGCGGGCCGTACTGGCGGCCGTGCCGGCGCCGCTGCTGTACGGGCGGTTGCTGCGCCCCGAGCACCTGCCCGGCCGGCTGCGCGAGGACCTGCGGCGCTTCCAGTGGGACTTCTCCACCGTGAAGGTCGACTGGGCCCTGTCCCGGCCGGTGCCCTGGGCCGCCGAGGGGCCGGCCGGCGCCGGGACGGTGCACCTCGCCGAGGGGGTGGACGAGCTGACGCTCTTCGCCGCCCAGATCGCCATGCGCCAGGTCCCCGCCGTCCCGTTCGTGATCCTCGGGCAGATGACCACAGCGGACGCGAGCCGCTCCCCCACGGGCACCGAATCCGCCTGGGCGTACACGCACGTCCCCCAGCACATCACCGGCGACGCGGGCGGCGCCGGGATCACGGGCCGGTGGGACGAGCGGGAGAAGGAGGCGATCGCCGACCGGATCGAGGCGCAGATCGAGCGGTACGCCCCCGGGTTCGCCGGTACGGTCCGCGCCCGCCGGGTGCTGGCCCCGCCCGACCTCGAACGCCTCAATCCGGCCCTGGTCGGCGGGGCCGTCAACCAGGGCACGACCAGCCTGCACCAGCAGCTGTTCTTCCGGCCCACTCCGGGCACCGGCCGGCCGGCCACGCCGGTGGCCGGCCTCTACCTCGCCTCCGCCACGGCGCATCCGGGCGGCGGGGTCCACGGGGCGCCCGGGGCCAACGCCGCCCGCATCGCCCTGCGTACGTTCCGGCTGCCGGGCCGCCCGCGCCTGCGCCGGACGGACTGACCGGACCCCCGGCGGCGGTGCGTCAGTCCCGGAGGCCGGTGGTCAGGCGGGCGCATTCGGCCACCACCGCGCGCAGGTCGCCGGTGGTGTGCAGGATGCGCCGCTGGATGCGGGCGCCGTTGCCCCGTTCGAGGTGACGGGTGAGGCCCGCGCGGACGAGGTCGAGGTCGCCGTAGTCCTCGAGGGCCTCCCGTACGTGCTCCAGCAGTACGTCCAGGACCTCCGGCGCCGGGGCGGGGCTCATGCTGCGCGGGTCCAGGAGGGGGCCGTCCAGGCCCGACTTGGCCGCCTGCCAGGCGGCCAGGCGCAGCAGGCCGAGACCGATGCGGGCCGGCGGCCGGCCGGCGCGCCAGTCGCGGGCGGCGGTCTCCACCAGGGCGCGGGTGAGGGCGGCGAGCAGGACGGGGGTGTCCGGTTCGAGGCAGACGTCGGCGACGCGGATCTCGACCGTCGGGTAGCTGGCGGAGAGCCGGGCGTCGAAGTAGATCATGCCGTGGTCGCGCAGGACGCCGGTGGCGAGCATGTCGCCCACCTGCTGGTGGTAGCGCTCGGCGCTGCCGAAGACCTCGGTGGGGCCGGCGGAGGGCAGCCGGTTCCACACGCGGCTGCGGTAGCTGGCGTACGCGCTGTCCTGGCCCTGCCAGAACGGCGAGTTGGCGCTGAGGGCGGTCAGGACCGGCAGCCAGGGACGGACCCGGTCCAGGACGGCGACGCCCTCCTCGTCCGAGTCGACGGAGACGTGGACGTGGCAGCCGCAGGTGAGCTGCTCCTGGGCGGTCAGCCCGAACTGGCTGGTCACCCAGTGGTAGCGCTCGCCCGGCATCGTCGACGGCCGGACGGGCAGCGGGGAGGTGGCCAGCGCGGCGATGGCGCCGCCCGCGTCGGCGGCGTGCCGTGCCGCCTCGCCGCGCCAGCGGACGATCTCCTCGGCGAGCTCCCCCATCCGCAGGACGGGACGGGTGGAGAACTCCAACTGCTCGCACTTGAGCTCGGACTCCAGGGCGCCCCCGGCCTCGCCGTTCTCCGTGCTGCCCTCACGGGAGGCGGCCGACATCACCGCGGCCGAGAGTGCGAGCGGCTCCCCCGTGCCGGGATCGACCAGCAGCAGCTCCTCCTCCACGCCTACGCTGCGCATGCCCGTCACGTTCCTTTCTTCGCCGTCCTACCTGCGGTGCGCGCCCGTGGCGGGCGGACCGCGGCCGGGCTGGTGCGCCCCGCGCGTCTCACGTGCCCCGGCAACGACGGTTGTATCCCGCGGGCGCCGGATTCCACGTGCCGGACGCGGCCCGACGCCGGACGGTCACCCCGCCGGCGCGCGGAGGCATTCGATGAGGTAGTCGCCCGTCTCCGGGTCGACGGTGACCCCGTGGGCCTCGCTGCCGAAGCCGGGGAAGGCGCGGTCGAACGCCTCCAGGGCGCCGAGGTAGCGCAGCAGCGGGCCGTCCGGGGCGCCCAGGGACTCGCCGGGCATCAGGACCGGGATGCCGGGCGGGGTGACGGCCACCATGGCGGCCGCGACCCGGTGGGCGGCGTCGGCGAGCCGCAGGCGTTCGGTGCCGCCGCGGATGAGCCGCTGGTAGCAGTGGCGGGGCGGGTGGACGGGTTCGGGAAGGTCCTGGAAGGCTTCGTCGAGGGCCTCGATGAAGGCGCCCTCGGTGAGGTGGGCGTGCATCCGGGCGCACAGGTCGCGCAGGGTGGTGTCGCGGTAGCGGCCGGGGTGCCGCGCGGTGAGGGCCGGCAGGACCCGGTCGAGCGGGGCGTCGGTGTCGTAGAGGGCCTTGAAGTCCATCAGGGCGTCCATGAGGGTGCCCCACTTGCCCTTGGTGATGCCCATGGAGAACAGGATGAGCGTGCTGTAGCTGTCGGTCTTCTCGACCACGATGCCCCGGGTGGCGAGGTACTCGGTGAGGATCCGGGCGGGGATGCCCCACGGCCGGGTCTGACCGGTGGCGGTCACACCGGGGCAGGTGAGGGTGACCTTGACGGGGTCCAGGAGGGCGTAGCCGTCGGTCAGGTCCGGGAACCCGTGCCAGGCGGCGCCGGGTTCGAGCTGCCAGCAGGCGGGCTCGGCGGCCAGCAGGGCGGTGGGTGCGTCGGCGAAGGCGAGGCGGGTGCCGGTGGCGGGGTCGGTGACCTCGTCGGGCTGCCAGACGCCGAAGAACCAGTCGGGCCGGTCGCCGGCGGCGGCGATCCGGCGGCCGGTGCGGACGACGGCCTGCCGGAACCGGACCGCCTCGGTGACGGCCTCGTCGATCAGCCACCGGCCCTGCGGACCGTCCATCATGGCCGTCGCCACGTCGAGGGAGGCGATGGCGGGGTAGAAGGCGGAGGTGGTGCCGTGCATCATGAACGCCTCGTTGAACCGGTCGTGTTCGACGGGCGCGCGGGGCGCGGGCCGGACGTGGACCATGGCGCACTGGGAGAGCGCGGCGAGCAGCTTGTGCGTGGAGTGCGTGGCGAACACCGTCGGCCGGCCGGCGCCCTCGAAGGTCTCCGGGCCCACCGCCATCCCGTACCGGCCCTGGTACAGGGGGTGGAAGCGGGCGTAGGCGAACCACGCCTCGTCGAAGTGCAGCCGGGGTGTGCTCGGCGCGAGGGCCCGGGCGGCGGCGACGGTGTCGTAACACAGGCCGTCGTAGGTGGAGTTGGTGAGGACGGCGTACTGGGCGTCCGCCGAGACGGCCCCGGCGGCGAGGGGGTTGGCGGCGATCCGGGCGGCGACCGCGTCCGGGGCGGTGGCGGTGGGCGGCACCGGTCCGGCCAGGCCGTACCCGTTGCGGGTGGGTACGAGGTAGACCGGGCGGGCACCGGAGACGACCAGGCTGTGCAGCACGGACTTGTGGCAGTTGCGGTCGACGAGTGCGATCTCGTCGGAGGTGACGCTGAAGTGGCCCACCATACGGTTGCAGGTGGAGTCCCCGTGCAGGACGAAGTAGGTGCGCTCGGCGCCGAAGACGCGGGCGGCGTTGCGTTCGGCCTCGCCGATGGGCCCGGTGTGCTCGTAGAGGGATCCGAGTTCGCCCACCGAGATGGACAGGTCGGTGCGGAACAGCCGCTCACCGTAGTAGTCGAAGAAGGCGCGGCCCGCCGGGGACTTCAGGAACGCGACGCCGCCGGAGTGGGCCGGGGTGTGCCAGGAGTACTCGTGGGCGTCGTCGAAGCGGCGCAGGGCGCGGAAGAACGGCGGGAGGAGTTCCTTCGTGTAGGTGCGGGCGGCGGCCGCGACCCGGCCGGCGATGAAGGCGGGGGTGTCCTCCAGCGGCCAGATGTAGCCGACGACGGTCTCCGAGACCCACAGCGGCAGGTGCTCCAGGTCGTGGTCGGAGCTGTCGGTCATCAGGAGGAAGACGGGGAGGTCCTTGAAGCGGTGCCGGATCCGGTCCAGGACCTCGGCCCCTCCGGTGGGCAGCTCCACGGCTCCCGGGGACGTGCCGTCGGTGCGGGCGCGAGGCAGGTCCCAGGCCACCACCGCGGCGGCGATCCCCGCCTCGGTCTGGAGCATCGCCCGGGCGTCCCGGGCGTCGGCCGCCCGGCGCAGCTCCAGTCCGCGCTCCTGGAGTTCCTTGCCGATGCGGCGCAGTTGTTCGGCGCTCACCCCGCCGCCGAGGGGGTCTTCGCGCAGTGCCAGCAGGACCGTGCCGTTCGCCATGGTTGCGTCGCCTTCTCTACCCGGTGGAGCCCCGGCCGGCCGGGGCTCGGCGGGGCCAGTCTGGGGCCGGGGGCGGCGCCGGGGGGCGATCTTGGCGGCGGTTCACCCACGGGTGGGCGCGGCGCGCCCGGCCCTTGACCGGGCGGTACCGGATCAGGCGGGTGCACCGGGCGCCGGTTCACCGGAGGCGACGAGTTCCACCTCGAAGCCGTCCGTGTTCTCCAGGTAGGCGGCGTAGGTCCGCCGGCCGCCCGCGTGCGGGTGGCGGTCGGGGAACATCAGGGTCCAGCCGTGCCGCACCGCTCGGCGGGCCAGGTCGTCCACGGTGGGGCGGTCCGCGACGTGGAAGGCCAGATGGTTCAGCCCGGGCCGGCACCGGTCGTGTTCCCCGGCGGTGAGGGCGGGGGACCGCTCGAAGACCAGGTACGTGTCGCCGAGCCGCCAGCTCCGGCCGTCGCCCCAGCTCTGGAACGGTGTGTAGCCCAGCGCTTCCAGCAGCCAGCCGAAGGATCCGGCGGCCCGCTCCAGGTCGGGCACCCAGATCTCGACGTGGTGCAGCGCCCCGCCCACCGGCCCGCTCACCCGGCCACCGCCGTGTTCTGGCAGGCCGTCAGCAGCCAGCGGCCGTCGGCCTGCTTCGAGAGCACGTACAGGGGAGCGCCCTCGCTCTCCTGCCCCGGGGACAGGTACCGCTGACGGACCTTGACCGCGGCGACGTCGGGGCGGATGAAGAGCACGTGCTCCACCGTGTAGGTGACCTTGCCGTCCCAGCTCGCGGCGGGCAGGACGGCGCGGGTGAACTCCGCGATGGCGTCGAGGCCGATGAGGACGTGGCCGTGGGCCGTGGTCCAGATCGCGTCGGGGTGGAAGAGGGCGAGGAACTCCTCGGGGTCCTTGTTCTGCTGGGAGCGCTCGACGGTGGCGACGAGCCGGCCGATCGCTTCGGTGTCCGCCGCGCGGGAGGGGGATTGCGTGGTCATGGGGAGCAGCCTCACACCTCAAGCGCGGTGGAGGTCAAGGGGGTAACCGACGGGGCGGCCCGCGCGTTGGGCACCGTGTGACACTTGACGATCTCTACACCGACATCGTGGCCGAGGAGTTCGACGCGGACGCCGACTCCGGGCCCGAGCGGCTGCCGATGCTCACCTACCGGGAGGCCGTGCTGGCCCTGGCCGTCCTCGGCGCCGTCGCCGACGGCGAGACGGGTGAGGAAGTGCGCACCACCGCCCGCGCCCTGGGCGCCCGGCTCGGTATGCGCCTGCCCGCCGGCTGAGCGGGCGAGAAGGGCGGGCCTCAGGGGGCGAAGAGCACCTTCACCGCTCCGTCCTGCTTCTTCTGGAACATCTCGTACGCCGCCGGGGCCTCGTCCAGGGGGAGCCGGTGGGTGGCGAAGTCGTCGACGCCCAGCGGGTCCCCGTCGGTGACCAGCGGCAGGAGGTCCGGGATCCAGCGCCGCACGTTGGCCTGTCCCATGCGCAGCTGGACCTGCTTGTCGAACAGGGTCAGCATCGGGAGCGGGTCGGCCATGCCTCCGTAGACCCCCGAGAGGGAGATGGTCCCGCCGCGGCGGACCAGTTCGATGGCCAGGTAGAGGGCCGACAGCCGGTCCACTCCGGCGCGCTTCATCAGGCGGGCCGCGAGGGCGTCCGGCAGCAGCCCGGTCAGCGTCTGGGCTCCGGCGGCCACGGGCGCGCCGTGCGCCTCCAGGCCCACGGCGTCGATGACCGCGTCCGGTCCCCGGCCGTCGGTGAGGTCCCGGACGGCGGCCACGACGTCCTCGTTCTTGCCGAGGGCGAGGGTGTGGACGCCGTGCCGGCGTGCGCGGTCCAGGCGTTCGGGGACGAGGTCGACGCCGATCACCGTCTCGATCCCGAGGTGGGCGGCCACGCGGGTGCACATGTCGCCGATGGGGCCCAGGCCCAGCACGGCGAGGCTGCCTCCCGGGGGGACGTCGGCGTACTGGACGGCCTGCCAGGCCGTGGGGAGCACGTCGGAGAGGTAGACGAAGCGGTCGTCCGGGGGTCCCTCGGGGACCTTGACGGGCAGGGTGTTGCCGAAGGGCACCCGCAGGTACTCGGCCTGTCCGCCGGGCACCTGCCCGTAGAGCTTGGTGTAGCCGAAGAGCGCGGCGCCCTTGTCGTGTTCGTGGACCTGGGTGGTCTCGCACTGCGAATGCAGGCCCCGGCCGCACATGTAGCAGGTGCCGCAGGACACGTTGAAGGGGACCACGACCCGGTCGCCGGGGCGGACGGCGGTGACCTCCGGTCCGGTCTCCTCGACGATGCCCATCGGCTCGTGGCCGAGGATGTCGCCCGCGTCGAGGAACGGTCCGAACACCTGGTAGAGGTGCAGGTCGGAACCGCACAAGCCGGTGGTCGTCACCTTGACGATCACGTCCGCGGGGTCCTTGATCACCGGGTCCGCGACGGTGTCCACGCGGACGTCGGCCTTGCCGTGCCAGGTCAGCGCCTTCATCGCCGCTCCTCCTCGCCTGCCGTGGCGGGGGTACCCGCCGCACCCGCCTCCACCTGGGCACCACCGGTTACCACCACAAAGGGGTTCATAGTGTTCATGCCCTGCCGTGTGCCCGGTCCGGGGGCCTTTACGCGGCCCCCCTCCGCGGGGGCGCCCTCAGCGGCGGCCCTGGGGGGCGTGGCCGTGCCCGGGCCGCCAGGGGGCCGAGCGGGCGTCGCGGAGCAGGCCGTCGAGGCGTTCGTACAGGTCGCGGGCGTGTTCGGGGGCGGGGACGAAGGCGATGACGGATCCGTCGGTGTGCTGGACGGTGACCACGCTGCCGCCGCCGGGGCCGGGCTGGTGCCACACTCCGGCGAGGGCCGTGGCGGGCACCCAGGCCGGCTCCGCCTCGGCGCCGCCGCTCAGGCCGCGCCGCAGCGCGCGCCGGTAGGCCGGGAACAGCATGGCGGGGAGGGTCGCCACGGCGGCCACGAGGAACAGGATGTCCAGGAGGACACCGCCCGCCCAGTTCACGAAGACGATGAGGAGTCCGTAGCAGAGGGCGACGAGGAACACCGCCACGCAGGCCGTGAGGGCCGCCTCCGGCGCTCCCGTCTTGCGGAGCACGGTGTAGAGGCCCGTCAGGGCGAGCAGCACCAGTGCGGTGACGCAGCCGGCTCCCTCGCCGAGCAGGGCGCCGGCGAGGGAGCCGGCGCGGCGGTCCGGTGTGACGGCGTAGCCGTAGCCCTGGTCGTGGAAGCGGACGGCGGACCGGCCGCCCGGCGTGGCGGTCACGCCCTTGATCGTGTACATGCGGTCACGCTAACGACCTGCGCGGGACGTACGGTAACCGGCGTGAGACGGGGCACATTTTTGTCCCTTTTGACCTAGATGGCTGGATCCTGGTCCGTGGTGTGTACCGGGACGTCCCCGGAGCACCGACGCCCCCATCCCCGCCCCCAGGAGAGACATGCGACGCGCACACCGCCTGACGGACCACCGGCGGATCGGCCTGCCCCTGATGGCAGGGGCCGCCGCGCTCAGCCTCGGCCTCAGCCTGCTGATCCCGGCCGCTCACGCCTCCGGCGCCGAACTGCCGGCGCCCTCGGGACAGGCGGTCGGCGGCGTGGTGGCGGGTCCGCAGGAGGTGTCCTCCTTCACCGTCCACTTCCCCGCCGCGCCCTACCGGACGACGAACATCGGGCGGGCCGTCCAGCTGATCAACGGGTCGGTGGTCGCCCCGGGCCAGACCTGGAGCTTCAACAGGACGGTCGGCGAGCGCACCAAGGAGAACGGTTTCGTCGACGGCATCATGATCAATGACGGCCGCTACGTGAAGTCCCCCGGCGGGGGCGTCTCCAGCGTGGCCACGGCCCTGTACAACGCCGTGTTCTTCTCCGGAGCCCCGTTCGTGGAGCACGGGGCCCACTCCTTCTACATCGAGCGCTACCCCGAGGGCCGCGAGGCCACCGTCGCCTGGGGCACCCTCGACCTGCGCTGGAAGAACGACACCGGCCACCCGCTGACCATCCGTGCCGAGTCCACCGACACCTCGGTGACCATCACCCTGCTCGGGACGAAGAAGTACGACGCGGTACGCGCCACCCTGGGCCCCCGCTCCCACCTCACCCTGCCCGCCAAGCGCACGGCCACTGGCCCGGACTGCGAGGCGCAGACCCCGCTCGAAGGCTTCGACGTGGCGGTGGACCGCGTCTTCGTCCAGCGGGGCCAGGAGGTCGGGCGGCAGACGTTCCGCACCCACTACACCCCGCGCGACGAGGTGGTCTGCACACCGGAGCCGACCCAGAGCCCGTCCCCCGCGGCGAGCCCCTCCACCCCCGCCCCGCAGCCCAGCGGCGGCTGACCGCCGCCCGGGCGATCATGGCGTGGGACGTGTCCCAGGTTGGCCGAAACGCGGACTCCCTCGCGGCCGCCGCCCTGACCTAGCCTGCGGTCCGGGCCAGGACCGGAACCGGGGGGACGCACGTGACGCGGGAGAGACAGGCCCACGGGCAGGGCAGAGCGGAACCGGACCTCGACGCGGTCCTGTGGGGCTGCTGCCGCGCCGGGGCGGGCTGGTTCTGGATGGCCCGCCGCACCGCCTGGGACGGCGCCGTAGGCCCTACGGCGCACGGGTGGCGCGCGACGCGGGAGGACGCGACGCGGGAGGGCGCCGCCGCGGCCCGTGACCTGGCGGCCGGCACCCGCGCCCAGGTGTTCCTGCGGCACCGGGCCGCCGAGTGCGCCCTGCGGGTCCTGCTGGAGGAGAGCGGGGCCACGGCCGCCCGCCGGTGACCCGCCCCGCCCCTCCCCCGCTGCCCGGTCAGGCCCCCGACGGGGCCCCCGCCCGGGCGATGACCACGTCGAGCAGGGCCAGCAGGCAGTCCCGCGCGTCCGTCCGGGAGCGGGCGTCCAGCAGCAGGACCGGGGTGGAGGGGTCCCGCAGGTGCAGGGCGGCGGCGATCTCCTCGGCGGTGTAGGGCTGCTCCCCGTGGAAGCAGTTGGCGCCGACCACGAAGGGCAGGCCCCGGCTCTCGAAGAAGTCGATCGCCGGGAAGCCCCGGTCCAGGCGCCGGGTGTCGACCAGCACGAGCGCCCCGAGGGCCCCGCTCAGCAGGTCGTCCCACATGAACCAGAACCGCTCCTGGCCCGGTGTACCGAACAGGTAGAGCACGACCCCGGCCTCGTCGAGGGTGATCCGGCCGAAGTCCATCGCGACGGTCGTCAGGGTCTTGGACTCGATCCCGTCGAGATCGTCCACCCCGACGCCCGCGCTCGTCAGGCGTTCCTCCGTGCGCAGCGGCTCGATCTCCGAGACCGCCTCGACCAGGGTCGTCTTGCCGACTCCGAACCCCCCGGCGACGAGGATCTTGACCGGGGCCGCCGCCCGGGCGGCGCAGTCGTCGGCGGTGTCATATCCGGGCAAGGTTGTCCCTGATTTTCATGAGCAGGTGGACATTGGTGGTCTCGGCGCCCTCCAGGGGCGGCCGGTGGTCGATCAGCCCGCGGTCCGCGAGTTCGCCCAGCAGCAGCGTCATCGGCGTGAGGCGCATGTGCATCCGGGCGGCGATCTCGGCGACCGCCATCCCGCCCGGCGGCGCGCACAGGGCGAGGACGGCCTGCCATTCGGTGGCCAGGCCGGCGTCGTCCGCGTCACCGGGGGCCGCCGCCACGATGGTGGTGTCC
The DNA here is from genome assembly GCF_040636215.1 of Streptomyces sp. NPDC006687. Lineage (NCBI taxonomy): Bacteria > Bacillati > Actinomycetota > Actinomycetes > Kitasatosporales > Streptomycetaceae > Streptomyces > Streptomyces sp. NPDC006687. The sequence goes on from NZ_JBEYJJ010000009.1 coordinate 128,658, forward strand.
ATCGTCAGGACGGTCTGCGCGGCGGCGCTCGTGCGGCCGTCGGTGAGCGCGTACAGCCGGGTCCGGCGTGTGCTCCGGCGCTGCGGCTCGTCGGGCATTACGCGGTGGGCGCGGAGGTGCGCTCGGGGGTGCCCAGCCACTCTCCGAGCGCCTGGGCGGTCCGGACGGCCTCGCCCCCCAGTTCGCCGAGCCTGGCCTTGCGGGAGGTCACCACGATGAGCGTGCTGCCCTCCCCGCATCCGACGACGCAGAGGTACCGGTCGTCCATCTCGACCAGCTGGCGGATGACCCTGCCCCCGTCGATCTCCCGGGATATCGCCTTCATGGTGGCGGCTATGCCGGAGGAGGCGGCCGCGATGCGCTCGGCCTGATCCCGCTCCAGCAGGTAGGCGCTGAGTTTGATCCCGTCGTTGGACAGGAGCACGGCTCCCTGGATGCCGGCGATGCGGCTCAGGTTGTTGTCCAGGATGCCGTAGATCATGTCGCTGGATGTCGTCGTCATGGCTGGTCCGCTCCGAGCTCTGCTTCCACTTTCTTGGTCCCCTCTTCGTAGTCCGCCCAGGCGTCGGCGACCTCTTCGGGTGTCGCCGCGTCCCGGCCGGTGTCCGGCTCCGGGGCGCGGGGGCCGCGCAGTTGCCGGGTGAGGTGGGTCTGCGGGACGCGCTCGGGCAGGGCCGGGCGCGCGCCGGCGCGGGCCGCCGGACGGGTGGGCAGTGCCCGCCCCGATCCCGCCGCCGGTACGGGGGCGGGGGCGTCGGCGGTGTCCGTCGGGGCGGCGGCCCCCGGCGCGGGCCCGCGTACGGGCAGGCTGACGGGGGCGGGGGCGTTGTCCGGCCGGGACGGCCGGGGCGGCCGGGACGCCGGGGACGACGGGGACGGCCGCGCGGGCTCCGGGCTGCCTCCGGTGGACGCCAGCAGCGCGCCGGGCAGGATCACCACGGCCGCCGTGCCCCCGTACACCGAGCGCCGCAGGGTGACGCGGGCCTGGAGTTGTTCGGCGAGGTGGCCGACGACGAAGAGGCCCAGGCGGTGGGCGTTCTCGGCGAGGACGGAGTACGGGGGCGCCGAGTGCAGGCGCTCGTTCATGGCGGCGTAGCCGGCATGCGAGACGCGCGGGCCGCGGTCCTCGATCTCCACGGACAGCCCGTCGGCGACGAGTTCGGCGCGGACGACCACCTTGGAGCGGGGCGGCGAGAACCGGGTCGCGTTGTCCAGGAGTTCGGCCAGCAGGTGGCTGATCTGGCTGATGGCGTGCGGCTGCACGCTCGCCTCGTCCAGGGCCTGCCGTTCGATGCGCCGGAAGTCCTCGACCTCGGCGGCGGCTTCGCGCAGCAGGTCGGCGACGCGCATGGGGTCGGTGTGCGGGTCGGGGATCTCGCCGCCGGCCAGGATGAGGAGGTTCTCGATCTGGCGCCGCATCCCCACGGTCAGCTGGTCGGAGCGCATCAGCTGGGCCAGGAGCGCCTCGTCGTGGCCGAAGGTGTCCTGGAGCTCCTCGGTCAGGCTCAACTGGCGGCTGACGAGGTTTCCGGTGCGGGAGGCGATGCCGGAGGCGAACAGGCCGAAGCCGTGCCGTTCGGCGGCCAGTTGGCGGTGTCCGTCGACGGAGGCGGCGACCACCCGGGCGAAGGCGTCGGCGATCTGGCCGACCTCGTCCTGGCGTCCGCGTACGGCCGGCAGCGCGTCCTCGTCGACGGGCTCGCCGCGCTGGAGCCGGGCCACCACATCGGGCAGCGTCTCCTCGGCGATGGCGACGGTGCGGGTGTGCAGGCGGTCGAGCCGGTGCAGGACGGACCGGGTGATGAGGACGACGACGGCGCTGACGAGCAGCAGGGCGGCGGCGCCGGCCCCGATCAGCCAGAAGACCTCGGTCTCCAGTTCGCCGGCCTTGGCGTCGGCGTCGGCGAACAGACGCCGGGCCCGCTCCGTGTTGAGCGCGGCCAGGTCGGGGGAGAACGTGCGGTAGGCGGCCGGCCATTCGGCGACGTCGGCCGGCAGCTTCACACCGGTGGCGGTGTCCTTGTGGTTGGCGATGACCGCGTTCTCGATGCGGAGTTTGGTCTGCCAGGCGTCCGAGACGGTGAGCTTGTCGTACGAGGCCCGTTCGGCGGGCGGGAGGTACGGCACGATCCAGGTGGTGTAGAGGTAGCGGTGGGTGCCGACGGCGTCGAGGAACTGGGAGAAGCCGGTGGCGGCCAGTTCACGGGAGGGCCCGGCGAGCGCGAGGGCGGTGTCCTCGCGGGCGACCATCTCGGTGGCCGAGAACAGGGAGACGGCGGGCCTGCTCTCCTGGGCGAGTTCGGCGTCCTCGGAGTGGCTGAATTCATCCTGGTAGGCGCGGATGATGTCGTCGATGACACCGCTGTAGTAGTCGACCACCTGCTCGGCGCTGCCGGTGTGGGCGTCCGCGCGTTTGCGGTAGCCGGCCAGGAGGCCGAGCCGTACGCCGACGGCGCCGACGCGCCCTTCGCCGGGGTCCTGCTCCTGCCCGGACGGCTGCGTCCCGTCGCCGCCGCCCGTGCCCGACAGACGCCGGAACTCGGCCGCCGCCCGGTCGGTCGCGGACCGCTGGTCGCGCAGGGCGTCGTCGGACACGGGCGAGCCGGCCCACCGCGCGGCGGTGACGGCCCGCTCGGCCTGGAGCTCGTTCATCAGCCCGACCAGCGGCACTCCCAGTCGCTCGCCGGCCTCCAGGTCGGCGCGCAGGTGCTCGGAGCGGGCCAGCAGCCGCTGGGCGGTGACGGCGGTCTGGGTGCCCATCGCCACGGTGGGGACGACGGCCAGGCAGACCAGCATCGTGCGCAGCCGCACGGTGCGGCGGCGCCGGGCGGTCGGCGGGCTCGGCGGGCCTTCGGGTGCCATGGCAGACATCGGTCCTCGGGAGCGGCGGAGACGGGCCTGGACGAGGGCATGGGGGAACTGCCTGCACGGCCCTGTGGGGTGAGGGTGCCGATCATATCCAGCCAGTCCGAATAAACGGAGACCCTACTTCCACACGGTTGCCACCGAAGGGTTCCGGCCACTCCCGTCCACGGGTCTCCCGGCCGCCGGGAGGCTCAGCGCAGGGACTCCTTCGGCGGCCGCTCGCGCAGGGCGCCGTAGCCGATGAAGTAGGCGGGAACGCGGTTGAGCCAGCGGGACTCCGTCACCAGTTCCGTCATCCGCTGCGCGCGGCGGGGGTCGCCGAAGGCGGAACGGCCCGCCAGCAGGGGGGCGATGACCTGCCGGTGGGCCAGCCGCTGGAGGCCCTGGGTGGCCACCGTCGTGGGCCAGCGGCGCAGTTGGACGCGGCGCACGTCGGGCAGGCCCACCATGCCCTCGCGCAGGGGGCGTACCAGGTGGCGGGCGGCGGCCACCGCGTCCTGGACGGCCAGGTTGATGCCGATGCCGAAGACGGGCGACATGGCGTGGGCGGCGTCACCGATGCACAGCAGCCCCGGGCGGTGCCAGCGGCGCAGGCGGTCGAGGCGTACGTCGAGCAGCTTCACCTCGTCCCAGGAGGTGACGGCTCCCGCCCGTCCGGCCAGCCAGGGAACGGCGTCGGTGAAGCGGGTCATGAACCGCTCCAGCCCCTCGGCGCGACGCTCGGCGTCGGTGCCCTTGGGGATGAGCGCCGCGCACTGCCAGTAGTCGCCCCGGTCGATGAGGGCGGTGAAGAACCGGTCGCCGAGGCCGCCGAGGAGCCCGCTGGGGTCGGCCTCGTCGCGGGGCAGGCGGAACCACCAGGCGTCCATGGGGCAGGCGAAGTCCTCCAGACCGAGTTCGGGCAGCTCCCTGGCCAGCGATCCGCGCCCGTCGCAGGCGACGGTGAGCGTGGCGCGCAGTTCGCCGGTGCGGCCGTCGGCCGTCCGGTAGCGGACGCCGGTGACCCGGCCGCCCTGCCTGAGGAAGGAGGTCGCCTCGGTGTCCATGCGCAGGCGGAAGGAGGGCTCCTTGCCGGCTTCGTCGGCAAGGAGGTCCAGGAGGTCCCACTGGGGCACCATCGCGATGTAGTTGTACGTGCCGTGCAGCGCCGCGATGTCGCCGACGGTGACGAGGGTCCGGCCGGGTCCGATGGGCAGTTGGACGGAGGTCACCCGGCGCTGCGGGAGCGCGGCGAAACGTTCGGCGAGTCCGATGTCCTCCAGGAGCGAGAGCGTCGAGGGGTGGACGGTGTCGCCGCGGAAGTCGCGCAGGAAGTCCCCGTGTTTCTCCAGCACCGTCACCTCCACGCCGGCGCGGGCCAGCAGCAGGCCGAGCACCATGCCGGCCGGCCCGCCTCCCACCACGCAGCAGGTCGTGCGTTCCTGTTCCACAGCGGCACACCCCTTCCCGGGATTTGAGGTGCGGTCGCCGGCCTCCGCTCCGCCCGAGGTGACGACTCACAGGTAGGTGACTAGCATGGTGAGGGAAGGGCCGCCACCGCGGGAACGGGTATTTCACCTGCGGGGATGCAGAAGCGGCCCGTTGCATGAGCGGTCCAGCCCCTGGGTCCGTGGCCTGAACGGCCACGTTGACGGCGGATACGCCCCCACGTTGATCGGGTGAAGTGAGAAAACCATCGTGTTGCTGACCGGAAGGAGGAGCACACCGCTTCGCGCCGTGGAACGGCGCAGTGACGAGAAGGGTTTCGAACCATGCAAGCACTGAGAGTCAAGCAGCTCTTCGCGGCCTCCGCGATCGGCGTCATGGTGGCCGGCGGCGCCGTCGCCGCGGCGGGCACGGCGTCCGCGGCCGCGCCGACGCACGCGGTCTCGTATTCCAGCCACGGCTGGGACGACGACGACGACAACGGCTACGGCTACGGCCACGGCTGGTACGACAACGATGACGACTGGGGCGGAGGGTACGACGACTGCGGCTGACTGATCGGCCGAGCCCCGGAGAATCTGTACGGACCGCCGGAACCGGCGGCCCGTACAGTGGCGCGCCGGGGCAACCGCGCTATGCAATTCTCACCCCCGAGGGGAATTCTCGCCGCCACCGCTTCCACAGGAATTCTGCGGCGCCTCTGAATTCCCCGGAATAGAAATGCAACCACCCCGGGAACAGCCACCGCATTACCTTCTCGGTCCGTCCGGGGACGGGGTGCGGACGTAGGGGTGCACAGTCGTTTACCCTGGGCGGTATGCCCTCCGCGATACCCGCCGCCGGCCGTCCCTCCTCGCCGCACGCCCGCCACTCGCCGCACGGCCGCCTCGTCGTCCCCGTGCTCGCCTTCTGCGGCATGGTCGTCGCCGTGATGCAGACCCTCGTGGTCCCGCTCCTGCCGCACGTCCCCGCGCTGACGGGCGCGAGCCCGGGGGCCGCCGGGTGGCTGGTGACCATCACCCTCCTCACCGGGGCCGTCTTCACCCCCGTGCTGGGGCGCGTCGGCGACATGTACGGGAAGCGGCGGGTCCTGCTGGCTTCGCTCGGTGTCCTCACCCTCGGGTCGGTGCTGTGCGCGGTCAGCTCGGACATCGGTGTGCTGATCACCGGCCGGGGTCTCCAGGGCGCCGCCCTGGCGGTGATTCCGCTGGGCATCAGCATCATCCGCGACGAGCTGCCCGCCGAGCGGGTGCTGCCCTCGATCGCCCTGATGAGCTCCACCCTCGGCATCGGTGCGGCGATCGGCCTGCCGGTGGCCGCGGTGGTCATGGAGAACTTCGACTGGCACACGATGTTCTGGGCCTCGGCCGCGCTCGGGCTGCTCGATCTGGTCCTGGTGCTGAGGATCGTCCCCGAGTCCCCCGTCCGCTCCCCCGGCCGTTTCGACCTCGTGGGCACCCTCGGCCTGACCGGCTGCCTCGTCGGCCTGCTGCTGGCGATCACCCAGGGGGCCGACTGGGGCTGGACCTCCGGGCGTACGCTCGGCCTGTTCGGCGCGTCGGTGGCGGTGGGGCTGCTGTGGGGCCGCTACGAGCTGCGCACCCGCTCCCCCATGGTGGACCTGCGGGTCTCGGCCCGGCCGGCGGTGCTGCTGACGAACGTCGCGGCCCTGCTGATCGGCTTCGCCTTCTACGCGAACTCCCTCGTCACGGGCCAGATGGTGCAGGAGCCGACCAGCACCGGATACGGGCTCGGCGCGTCCATCGTGGTCAGCGGCCTGTGCCTGCTGCCCGGCGGCCTGGCGATGGTGGCCCTCTCCCCCGTCTCCGCGCGGATCTCCGCCGCGTACGGGCCCCGTACCGCCCTCGGGCTCGCCGCCGTCGTGATGGCGGTCGGCTATGTGGTCCGCTTCTACACCAGCCACAGCCTCTGGATGATCGTGGCCGGCGCCACCGTCGTCTCCTCGGGCACGGCCCTCGCCTACTCGGCGCTGCCGGCGCTCGTCATGCGGGCGGTGCCGGTGGGCGAGACGGCCGCGGCCAACGGCCTGAACACCCTGATGCGCTCCGTCGGGCAGGCATGCTGCAGCGCCGTGGTCGCCGCCGTGCTGGCCCATCTGACGTTCACGGCGGGCGGCCGGACGGCCCCCACCCTCCACGCCTACCTGCTGATCTTCCTCGTCGCCGCCGGGGCGGCGCTCGCCGCGCTGGTCGCCACGCTGTTCCTGCCGTCCGACCGGCCGCGCGACCGCGCCGCGAAGGGCGGTACGGTCGCGGTGTCAGCGTCCGTGACCGCCGCCCGGGAGAGCGCATGAGCACCACCGACGGGCCCGCGCGGGCCGCCACCGCCGACGGCGAGGCGGCCCCCGGTACCGGGCGCGACGCCATCGTGCGCGCCGCGCGCCGGGCGTTCACGCTGCGGCCGTACGCGGAGGTCACCATGCGCGGCATCGCCGCCGCCGCCGGAGTGAGCCCCTCGCTGATCGTGAAACGGTTCGGCAGCAAAGAGGCCCTGTTCAACACGGTCGCCGATTTCGGGTCGGCCGCCGACGCCCTGTTCGACGCGCCGCCTGCGGGGCTCGGCCGGCACTTGGTGCTGACGATGCTCGACCTGCGCGACCGCTTCGGCGGGGACCCGCTGCTGCGGGTGGTGTTCTCCCTCGGCATCGAGGACGAGCGCACCCTGCTGCGGGCCCGGTTCCGCGAGCAGGTCACCGACCGGCTGGCCGCCGCCTTGACGGGTCCGGACGCGCGGCTGCGGGCCGAGCTGATCGCCGGCCAGCTGCTGGGTCTGGGCGCCACCTTGAGCCTGCACCGCCCGGACGGCGCGGGCGCACACACGAGCCGCGAGCGGCTGGCCGACCTGTACGCGCCGGGCCTCCAGCGCCTCGTCGACGGCGCCTGAGGGCAGCGGGCCGGACCCGCTCAGGCAGGGGCCCGCCCGGGCCGGGGCAGCGGCGGGAGGGCCGGTTCGTCCAGCCAGGCCGCGCACAGCCCGTCCGTCGGCCGGCCGGCGTACCGGGCCACATGGGCGGTGAAGGCGGCCGTGGTCACCACCCCGTGACGGTGCCGGGTGGCCCAGTCGCGCAGCATCCGGAAGAAGGCGTCCTCGCCCAGGGCGCAGCGCAGCGCGTGGAGGGTGAGGCCGCCGCGCTGGTAGAGCCGGTCGTCGAACATCAGCTTGCGGCCCGGGTCGGACAGCCTCAGGTCCTGCGGCCGGGAGGCCAGCAGCCGGTGCGCGGCGGCCGCGAGCTCCTGCGCGGTCCGGCCCCCGGAGCGCTCCGACCAGAGCCATTCGGCGTACTTGGCGAAGCCCTCGTTGAGCCAGATGTGCCGCCAGTCGGCGACGGTCACGCTGTTGCCGAACCACTGGTGCGCGAGTTCGTGGGCGATGAGCCGCTCCGCGCCCCGTACGCCGTCCACGTGGTTGGCGCCGAACGTGGACAGGGCCTGGGCCTCGACGGGCACGTCCAGTTCCTCGTCGGCGACGACCACCGTGTACTCGCCGAAGGGGTAGGGCCCGAACAGTTCCTCGAACAGGCGCATCATGGCGGGCTGGCGGGCGAAGTCGTGGGAGAACCGCGGCAGCAGGTGTGCGGGCACGTGGGCGTTCTGGGGGACGCCGCCGGGTGCGGCGCCGTCGAGCGGCACCGTGCGGTACGCGCCCACCGACAGGCCGACGAGGTAGCTGGAGGTGGGGGCGGGCTGCTCGTACACCCAGGTGGTGGTGCTGGCCCCGGTGGTCCGCGTGAGGAGCCGGCCGCCGGCCGCCACGGTGTAGGCGGAGGGGGTGGTGAGGGAGATCTGGTAGGCGGCCTTGTCGGCGGGCCGGTCGTTGCACGGGTACCAGGAGGGCGCGCCGACCGGCTGGCTGGCGACCAGCGCGCCGTCGGTCAGCTCCTCCCAGCCGAGACCGCCCCACGGGCTGCGCACCGGCCGGGGGTTGCCCGCCCAGTGCACCTCCACGGTGAACGCGGCGCCCGGGGGCAGGGGCCTGGCAGGGCGGATGCGGAGCAGGCCGGCGCGGTGGGTGTAGTGCGGGGCCCTGCCGTCGAGCAGGACCCGTCCCAGCCGGTACTCCGCCAGGTTGAGGTGGAACCCGTCCAGGGGTTCCGGTCCGGCGATGGCGCTGATGCGCGCCCGTCCGGTGAGCCGGTTGGGCGCGGGCCGGTAGTCGAGGGCGAGTTCGTAGCGGTGCGCGTGGTAGCGCGGGTCGCCGTTCTGCGGGAAGTACGGGTCGGGTGCCGCTGTCTGCTGGCCGCTCACTGCCGTGTCCGCTCCCTGCGCCTTGCTCGTCCGGGGTACCGGTGGGCCGGCCTGCGACCGGCCGGGGGAACGCGGGTTCAGGAGCGCCACGCCTCGATCGGGTTGCCCAGCCAGCGGGTGCCGTCGGGGACGGACTCCCCGGCCATCACGAGGGAGGCGGGGCCCACCGTGCTGCGGGCTCCGACCGTGCTCCCGGGCAGGACGATCCCGCCCGGGCCCAGGGTGGCGCCCTCGCGCAGCACCACAGTATCGGTCCGCAGGATCCGGTCGTGGAAGAGATGCGTCTGGAGCACGCAGCCCCGGTTGACGCTGACGCCGTCGCCCAGGGTCACCAGATCGGTCTCGGGCAGCCAGTGGCTCTCGCACCAGACCCCGCGCCCGATCCGGGCGCCGAGCCCGCGCAGCCACAGCGTCAGCAGGGGGGTGCCCGGCACCGATCCGGCCAGCCAGGGCACGGCCAGCACCTCCACGAAGGTGTCGGCCAGCTCGCCCCGCCACACGAAGGCGCTCCACAGCGGGTGCTCCCCGACCCGGTGCCGGCCCATCAGCAGCCATTTGGCGGCCACGGTGACCCCGCAGGCGAGAGCTCCGGCGGCGAGCAGCACCACACCGGACAGCAGGGCGGCTCCGGCGGGTCCCGGCCCGCCGGGCGCGGTGGCCAGGGCGCAGAGCGCGGCCGCCGTCAGGACGGCCAGGGCGGCCGAGCAGAACACGGGGACCAGCCGCAGCAGTTCGACCAGGCCGCGCGCCCACAGCAGACGCGCGGGCGGATCGTAGGTCCGGCTGTGGTCGGCGACCGCGGCGGACCGGGGCAGCCGGACGGGAGGCAGGCCCAGGTAGGAGCGGCCCTTCTTGGCCTTCTTGGGCGTCGCGGACAGCACCCCGACCAGCCCGTCCTCGGGGACGGTTCGGCCCGGGGCGGTCATGCCGGAGTTGCCGAGGAAGGCCCGGCGGCCGATCTGCGCGCGCCCGATCCGCACCCAGCCGCCGCCGCGTTCGCAGGGGGCGGTCAGGGTGTCGTCGGCGAGGAAGGCGCCGTCGCCGACGGTGGTCAGGCTGGGCAGTCCGAGGACGGTGGAGACCTCGGCGCGGCGGCCGACGCGCATACCGAGCAGCCGGAGCCAGACGGGGGTGGCGAGCGCGGCGTACAGGGGAAAGAGGGTGTCCCGGGCCAGGTCCATCAGCTGGGTGACCGCCCATGCCTGCCAGCCGGTCCGGCTGTGCGTGGGGTGGCATCCCGGCCGCAGTCCGAGGCTGAGGACGCGTACGCCGGCCAGCACCAGCAGCGCGTACGCGAGCCCGTACGCGAGGGCCCCGGGTGCCACCGCGAGCAGGGCGCCCCGCAGCGCGCGGGCGGGTCCCGCGCCCGCGGGGACGAACCGGCCGGCCACCCACAGGGCGGGCAGGGCCGCGAGCAGGGGCAGGGCGGTGAGGGCCACGCCGGTCGCCCCGTACATCGCCCGCCACAGCAGGGGGCGCGGCGGGCGCTGCGGGGGCCAGTCGTGGCGGGCCCGGCCGAGTCGGACGGCGGGGGCGCCGGCCCAGCGCTGGCCGGTCGGGACGTGCCCGACGACGGCGGATCCGGGGGCGACCTCGGCCCGCTTGCCGATCCGCGCGCCGGGGAAGAGCAGGCTGCGGGTGCCGACGACCGCGCCGGCGCCGACCCGGACGGGCCCGATCACGAGCTGGTCCCCGTCCAGCCAGTGCCCGCAGAGGTCCACCTCGGCCTCGACGGCGCAGCCGCGGCCGAGCCGGAGCATCCCGATGACCGGGGGCAGGGAGTGCAGATCGACCTCGGGGCCGACGCGGGCGCCGAGGGCCCGCGCGTAGCGTTCGAGCCAGGCCCCGGTGAGGGAGGTGGCACCGGCGCATTCGGCGAGCCGCTCGGCGGTCCACAGCCGCAGGTGCACGCCGCCGCCCCGCGGATGGCGTCCCGCCGCCACCCCGCGCAGCAGCAGGCGGGCGCCGCCCGCCGCGATCGCCAGGCGGCCGGGCGGGCTCAGCAGCAGCACCGCCCCGGCGGCGACGAGCCACCAGGACACGGCCGGCGCCCACGGGTAGGGCCCGAACCGGTGCAGTGCGTTGCCGAGGGCGAACAGGACGACGGTGCGGCGCAGGCCCGCCAGGGTGAACAGCGGGAGCAGCAGCAGGCACTGGAGGATCCGGGAGCGGGCGGGGACCGGAGTGACGGTGCGGGGCGCCTCGTCCTGCGTCACCGTCTTCTCCAGCCGCCGGGCCAGCTTGCGCAGGACGGGCTGCTGGTAGACGTCGAGGACGGCCGCGGCCGGGTAGCGGGTGCGCAGCAGGGAGGCGAGCCGGGCGGCGGCGAGGCTGCCGCCGCCGATGGCGAAGAAGTCGTCGTCGGCGCCGGTGACGGGTACCCCCAGGGCCTGGCTCCACTGTGCGGCGAGCCATGCCTCGGTGCCGTGCAGCTCCTCGGCGGGTGCGGGGGCCTCGGTTCCGGGGAGGGGCCAGGGCAGGGCGTCGCGGTCGACCTTGCCGGAGGTGCGGGTGGGCAGGGTGTCGACGGGGGCGAGGAGGGGGACGAGCGCGGCGGGCAGGGCGGCGCGCAGCCGGGCGAGGGACTCCGCGGGGTCCCAGCCGTCCTGGGTGACGAGGTATCCGACGAGGAGCTGGTTGCCGCCGCGTGCGGTGCGGACGGCGGCGGCCGCGCCGCTGACGCCGGGCAGGGCCTGGAGCGCGGCGTCGACCTCGCCGAGTTCGATGCGCCGGCCGCCGAGCTTGACCTGTTCGTCGGCGCGGCCGAGGAAGACCAGCCCTTCCGGTTCGGCGCGGACGAGGTCGCCGCTGCGGTAGGCGCGCGGCCAGCCGAGGGCGGGCAGGGGGGCGTACTTCTCGGCGTCCTTGGCGGGGTCGAGGTAGCGGGCCAGTCCGACGCCGCCGATGACGAGTTCTCCGCTGCCGCCCATGGGCACCGGCTCGCCGGCGCCGTCGACCACGGCCAGCTCCCAGCCGGCCAGCGGGAGGCCGATCCTCACCGGTTCCTCTCCGGTCAGGAGGGCCGCGCAGGCCACGACGGTGGCTTCGGTGGGGCCGTAGGTGTTCCACACCTCGCGGCCCTCGGTGACCAGACGCCGGCTCAGCTCGGGCGGGCACGCCTCACCGCCGAAGACCAGCAGCCGGACCTCGTCGAGGCTTTCGGGCTCCCACAGCGCGGCCAGGGTGGGCACGGTGGAGACGACGGTGATCTCCTGGTCCACCAGCCAGGGGCCGAGTTCGGCGCCGCCCCGCACCTGGGAGCGGGGGACGGGCACGAGGCAGGCGCCGTGGCGCCAGGCCAGCCACATCTCCTCGCAGGAGGCGTCGAAGGCGACGGACAGCCCGGCCATGACCCGGTCGCCGGGGCCGAGCGGTTCGTCACCGAGGAAGAGCGCGGCCTCGGCGTCGACGAAGGCGGCGGCGCTGCGGTGGGTGACGGCGACGCCCTTGGGCCTGCCGGTGGAGCCGGAGGTGAAGATGATCCACGCGTCGTGCCCGGGTGAGGGTGGTGCGGAGCGGACCCGCTCGCGGGCGCGGGGGCCGGTGAGTTCGATGCCGGGGCCGGCGCCCAGGACGGCCCGAACCCCGGCCTCGGCGAAGACGAGGGCGGCGCGCTCGTCGGGGTCCTCGGCGTCGACCGGTACGTAGGCGGCCCCGGCGGCGAGCACGGCCAGGACGCAGACGTACAGGTCGTTGGTCCCGGACGGCACCCGTACGCCGACCCGGTCGCCGAGCCCGATCCCGCAGGCGGCGAGGACCCGCCGGCGGCGCTCGACCTCGGCGGCCAGGGCCCGGTAGGTCAGGCTGGTGGTGCCGTCGTCGAGGGCGGGCTCGTCGGGGTGGGCGCGGGCGGTGGCGGTGAAGACGTCGACCAGGGTGCGGGGCGGGGCGGGCGGGCCGGCGCGGAAGCGGGCGGACTTGCCGGAGGTCTCGTAGCCTCCGTGGCCGCCGCCGTCGCCGTCTTTGCCGCCGTCGCCGTCGCCGTCGCCGTCGAGCAGGTCGGGTTCACCGCGTCCTGGTGTGATCGTCATCGGCCCTGCCCTCTCGTTGACGACCCATCAGGGTAGTGCGGTGGCGGGGCGATGCACGGGAAAGCGCCGGGCGTGGCCGGATCGCACCGCTCTTCGGGTGGTGGCCTGACGTGTCGGCCGGCGGCGCCGGTGCGGGTTCGCGATGCTGGGCCGGGGCACGGCAGCGCCGGTGACGGCCGGCCCTCCCGCACGGCGACAAGGAGAGCGGTATGCCGACGGACTCGGTCGGACGGTTCCTGACGGCTCTGGACCCGGAGCGCCGCGCATCCGTCGGGGCCAGACCGCGCGAGGAGCAGGAGCGGCTCGCGGCGGCCTGGGAGGAGGAGCTGGGGGCGGACGACGAGCTCGACACCCTGGACGAGCTCTCCCCGGCCGCGGCCGAGGCGGAGGCGGCCCGCCGGGTCATGGACCGCGAGTCCTGACCCGGCGCGTCCTGACCCGGCGCGTCCTGACCCGGCGCGTCCTCACCCGCCGGGTCCGGTACCGGTGCGGTGCGGGGGCCGGGGCGGCAGGCGGTGGAGGACGAGGTCGCCGACCGTGCCGTCGGCGGCGGTGAGGGTCAGGAAGGTGTGGTCGGGCTGGCGCCGGCGGTCCGTGGGAGAGCCGGGGTTGAGCAGGCGCAGTCCGCCGGGGGCCGTGGAGTTCCAGGGGATGTGGCTGTGGCCGAACACCAGCACGTCGGTGTCGGGGAAGCGTGCCGCGCAGCGCCGCTCGCGCCCGGCCGCCGGGCCGGTCTCGTGGACGACCGCGAAGCGCACGCCGCCGAGTTCCGCGCGGGCGCTCTCGGGGAGCCGGGCGCGCAGGGCGGGGCCGTCGTTGTTGCCGTGGACGGCGATCAGGCGGCGCGCCCTGGACTCCAGCAGGTCGAGGGTGGCTTCGTCGGTCCAGTCACCGGCATGGATGACCACGTCGGCTTCGTCGACGGCCGCCAGCAGGGCGTCGGGCAGGCGCCGGGCCCGCGCCGGTACGTGCGTGTCCGAGGTCAGCAGGATCCTCACCCGTTCACGGTACGGGGCGCGCGCAAGGCCCCGCACGCGCCGCGTGCGGGGCCCTGTGTCCGGGCGGCTCAGCAGGTCAGGGTCACCTCGTGGACCACGGGCCGGCCCGACCAGGGGTACGAGGCCACGCCGAAGGTGGCGCGGATGGTCGAGCCGCAGGGGGCGGAGGCGGCCTGGCCGCGCACCTCGACGGCCGAGGAGGTGAAGACGACCGGCACGGCGCGGGTCACGGGAGAGCCGGCACCGACGACCTCGACGGAGAGGGTCGTGTACAGCTCCTTCGGCTGGGGGGCCGGGCTGCCCGGGGAGGGCGGGCCGGCCAGGCCGACCGTGCCGTAGAACTCGGCGGTGGTACCGGTGACGTCGGCGCACACCCGGGTGGAGAGGCCGGCCTGGAGGCCGGAGCCACCGCAGGTGGTGACGGTCTGGGCCACGTCCGCCGGGGTGGCGGCAACGGCGGGGGCGGCCGTGAGGACGGTCATGCCTACGGCGCCGACGGCCAGAAGGGTCAAGCGGTTCATCGCGGTTCTTCCCTCGTCACTCGTCATGGGACCGCCCCGCGAGCCGGGGCGGCCTTATGTCATGTGATATTTCACATGACACACGACGGGAAGGTGAGCGGGGGCCGAACCGTTCGCGACGGGGCGATGACGTCTGCGGGAGGGTCAGGGCGTCCAGCCCGGATCCCGGCCGCTCAGCCCTACGGTCCGGTCCAGCAAGGGGGCGTCGTCCGGTACCGCGACGACGGGCCCGAACGGTCCCTGGCCGCCGCCCGCCTCCTTTGAGGCGGCCAGCAGGAAGGCGTGCGAGGCCCGGAGCGCGGCGGGGTCGGGGGTGTAGTCCTGGCCAGTGGCCCGGGCCAGATCCCAGCCGTGGACGACGAGTTCGTCCGCCGCCACGGCGGCCGTGACGGCGCCCGGCATGTCCACGCCTCCCGCGCGGGTCATCCCGGTCCAGGCGGCCGGCTCCCGCCAGGCCCCGGCCAGCTCGCCGAGGGCGTGCGGGATCCTCTCCCGCCAGTCGGCGGGCAGCGGGGGCGGCGCCGCGCCCGGGGGCGTGGCGGTGGTGGGGCCGAGGTCCTTGCGGGCGGCGTCGCGGAAGGCGACGGCCAGGCCCGCGAGGTGGCCCAGCAGGTCGCCGACCGTGTACGCGGGGCAGGGCGTGGGCCCGGCGAGCGCGGCGTCGGGGACACCGGCGAGGAGGCGGGCCACGACGTCCGCCTGCGGTCCGAGGTCGAACAGGGTCGTGCCGGTCATCGGGGGGCTCCCTCCGGGAAGGAACGGGTCTGCAGGGTAGACCGGCCACGCGGCCGGAACTCATCGGACATGCCCACGGGCACCTGAGCGCTCGCGGACGGCCCGCATAGGATGCGGACGGTCCGGGCGGGGCCCGTAGCGCAGAGGTCGACGCGCGCGGTCTCCACAACCGCGAGGACGCCGGTTCGTATCCGGCCGGCCCCGCCCGGACCGCCCGTACGGCCCCGCCCGGGCGTGGGGCCGCCGCCTCAGGCCGGCGGAGCGGGCAGGGGCGCCTCCAGGCGGCCGAGTTCCGCATCGGTCAGGCGGAGCCCGGCCGCCTGGGCCGACTCGGTGACGGAGGCCGGGCGGCTGGCTCCCGGGAGGGGGATGACGGCCGGGGAGCGGCTGAGGAGCCAGGCCAGGGTGATCCGCTGCGGGCTGACGCCGCGTTCGGCCGCCACCTCGTGGAAGGCGGTGCCGGCGGAGACCGGGCCGGAGGGCCCGTCCAGGGAGCTGCGGGAGATGCCCCCGAGGGGGCTCCACGGCAGGAAGGCCAGGCCCAGTTCCGTGCTCAGCCGCAGCTGCGGTTCGCTGTCCCGGACGGCGGGCGAGTACCGGTTCTGCACCGAGGCCAGGCCGTCGCCGAGGATCTCGTACGCCTGGCGGATCTGGCCGGTGGTGACGTTGGAGATGCCGGCGGCGCGGATCGTCCCGGCGTCGAGGAGCTCGCGCAGGGCGCCGACGGACTCCTCCCAGGGGACGGCCGGGTCCGGCTTGTGGAGCTGGTACAGGCCGAGGGCCTCGACGCCGAGCCGGGCGGCGGATGCCTGGGCGGCGCGCTTGAGGTGGCCGGGGGTGGCGTTGACGGTCCAGCTGCCGTCGCCCGGGCGGCCCCGGCCCCCCTTGGTGGCGACGAGCACGCCGGAGGTGTCCCCGGCGTAGCTGGCCAGGGCGCGGGCGATCAGCCGTTCGTTGTGGCCCTCCTCGCCGGCGTGCCAGTGGTAGCTGTCGGCGGTGTCGATGAGCGTGACGCCGGCGTCGAGGGCGGCGTGGACCGTGGCGACGGCCCGGGACTCGTCCGGGCGGTGCTCGATCGACAGCGGCATGGCGCCCAGGCCGATGGCGCCGACGGTGGTGTGTGCGAGGGTGCGGTGCTGCATGGCGGGTGCTGGTCCTCAGGGGGTGGGGGCGGCGAGGGCTTCGGTGACGGCGGCCGGGAGCCAGTCGGCGGTACGGGAGAAGGTGAAGCCGAGTTCCTTCGCGCGGGCGTTGCTCATGGCGTAGTGGCGGTCGAAGGAGAAGGGGGACGCGGCCCCGGGCGCGGCGGCCACCTGGAAGCGGGGTGCGCGGCCGGTCCGCGCGGCGACGGCCCCGGCGAGGGCGTGTGCGTCGAGCGGGCCGTCGGAGCAGGCGTTGAGGGGGCCGTTGAAGTCCGTCTCGGTGGCCGCCCACAGGAGCAGGGCGGCGAGTTCCCGGTAGTGGATGAAGACCGTGGGCCGTTCGGTGGCGTACACGGTGACCGGTTCGCCCCGGGAGACGCGGCGGGTGTAGTGGGCCAGGCGGCCGGTGAACTCCTCGGCGCCGCCGCCGAGGACGTGGGCACTGCGCACGGAGGCGAAGGTGAAGCCGCCGGCGCGGGTGAGGACGGCCTCCGCCTGGCGCTTGCCCTCGGCGTAGTGGGCCTCCAGGTACGCGGCGTCGTGCCAGGGCAGGTCCAGGTCCACCGGCCAGGCGGCGGGGTCCACGGCCTGCTCGGACACCGGGGTACCGTCCGGGGCGGCCGTCAGGGCGGCGGCCGTCTGCGGGTCGTATACCTCGATCGTGGAGGTCATCACGTACCGGCGGGTGCGGCCGGCGAAGACGCGGGCGGCGATCGCGGCCTGCACGGGGGTGTAGCAGACCTGGTCGACGACCGTGTCGAAGGTGCGGGGGCCGAGGGCGGCGAGGAGGGCCGCCTCGTCGTCGCGGTCGGCGACGAGGTGCTCGACACCGGCGGGCGGGCGGCTGGAGCCCCGGTTGATCACCGTCACCCGGTGGCCGGCCGCCCGCAGCCGCTGGACCAGGAGTTTTCCGAAGTACCGGCTTCCGCCGATCACGCAGATCCTTTGCATGAGCCCACTCTGGGGCGCCGCCACCCTCAGCAGAAGTGGTGCGTTGGTGAACGGGTGTTAAGCAGAACTGGTGACGGTCAGGCGCAGGTGTCCGTATAGCCGCTGTCGGGTGGGAAGGAGCCGAGGTCCGCCCGGATCCTGACGGTCACCTCGTCCTCTCCCCGCCTGCGCTCGGGCAGGACGGGGCCGGCCTGCGGAAAGAGGGCGGCGATCTGCTCCGCCGCCTTCAGAGCCGCGGACTCCAGGCCGCGGATCTCGATCGTGATCACATGCGCGTTCATGCCGAAGGGGAGCGGCGGACGGGCCGTGCGGTTCCCGGTCGCGGCCGCGCGTCACCCGAAGAGCGCACAGGCGGCGTCCGCGGCGGTCCTCCCCCGGACGGGTCAGCCGGGGGCGGCCGGCTCCCGCGAATGGCCCAGGATCCGGGCACCGGGCAGGCCGGGTGGCGGGGGGATGTCTAGCGTCGCTGTGAAGCACACGGATTCCCGAGGCTCCTGGAGAGGACCATGTCGCGTAGAGGGCGATGGATGGCCGGCGTCTGCGTCAGCGCGGTCGCCGTGGGCCTGCTCGCGACCGGCGGCGGCCCCGCTCGGGCACCGCGGGAGGCCCCTCGCGGCGGCGGCGGTTCCGGGGTCGCGGTGGGCGCCTACCTCCACTACGACTCCCCCGGCGTGGACCGGATGCGCGCGTTCTCGCGCTGGCTCGGGGGCGCGGAGGTGCGCGCCGGGCACACGTACCTGCCCGGGGACACCTGGGCGAACATCGAGGGGGAGCCGACGTCCCTGGGCAGCTGGGCGCGGTGGCGCAAGGAGCGGCGCGACCGGCTGTTCGTGCTGAACGTGCCCATGTTCGAGGGCAACGAGGCCGGCGTCCCCGACGAGGGGGTCGCCGAGCTGCTCCGCTCGGGTGCGGAGGGCGCGTACGACGAGCACTTCCGGCGGCTGGGCAAGCGGCTGGTCACACTCGGGCTGCCGGACACCGTGGTCGTGCTGGGCTGGGAGATGAACGGCTTCAACTACACCCACCGGTGCCGGCCCGACCCCGACGCCTGGAAGCAGTACTGGCGCAACATCGTGGCCGCCATGCGCTCCGCCAAGGGGCAACGGTTCCGCTTCGACTTCGCCCCGAACCGGGGGCCGGACGCGATCGGCTGGACGGAGTGCTATCCCGGGGACGACGTGGTCGACATCATCGGCATGGACTCCTACGACCAGCCTCCCGGCGACTCCTTCAACGAGATGATCAACCAGCCGTACGGTCTGCGGCAGCAGGTGGAGTTCGCGAAGGCGCACCACAAGCGGATCTCCTACCCGGAGTGGGGGCTCTTCCGCAACGGCGACAACCCCGAGTACATGCGGCGGATGCTGGCGTGGATCTCCCAGCACAAGCCGCTGTACCACAGCATCACGGACTACTGCCCGCACGGCGTGTGGCAGTGCGCCCAGAACCCGCGTGCCGCGCGGGTGTTCCGGGAATCCCTGTCGCCGCCGCGCCGCAAGGGCCGTCCGGGTTCCCGCCCCCGGCCGTGAGGACGGCGGCCGGGAGCCGCGGGACCTCAGAGGGCGGGGTGCGGGGCCGGGACGGTCTCCCAGGGGAAGCCGTCGGGGTCGGTGAAGGGGGCGGTGGCCGCGCCGATCGTCAGCCGGGGTGAACCGGTGCCCTCCGGGGCGACGCCGGCGTCCTTGGCGAGGGCCCGCCGCTTGTAGAGGGCGAGCTTGACGGGGCCTTCCGCGGCCTCGAACTCCACGTACACGCCCGGGATGTTCTTCGCCACGGCCAGGCCCTGCCCGGTGTAGAAGCGCTTGCTCGCGCCGAGGTCGGCGACGCCGAGGAGGAGCACGAGGGCGTCCGCCTCCCGGGTGACGGGGCCGGTGTCCTTCTTCGCCGAGGTGGCGACCTTCCAGATCGCGCCGTCGGGGGCCCGGACGACCCCTCCGTAGCCCCACATCGACTTCGCGGCGGGCTTCACCGGCGTGGCGCCGGCCTCCAGTGCGGAGCCGAGGAGGCTGTCGACGTCGCCCGGCTGGGCGACGGTGAGGGAGAGCGTGAAGCCGCGGAAGCCCGTGGTGGGCGGCTGGGCCTCGCGCAGCCGCAGGGCGCGCCCCAGGCCGAAGGCGGCGGTGTAGAAGCGGTCGGCGGCCGTCAGGTCGGCCACGTCGAGGGTGACGCATGCGAGGGAAGTCATGAGAAGCACGCTAGGCCCGGCCCCGCGCCGGCCGCTTCTCGATTCCTGACCGGTTCAGCGGCCCGCCGGCGGACTCCGCGGAGCAATCGGAAAACACATATCCACCTGCCGCTTTACCCGGCCCGGATATTTCCTGCCGTGTCCCGCCCCTTCCGCGAGACGCTCTCGTGCACAATGGGCGGTCGTCGGGAGCCCGTAACGCAGTCATCGAGAACAGCACCCTCTTGGTTGTTCCCAGTATCTGAATGCGGAGGAATCACGATTGAGGAAATCGAAGAAACGCTGGGAGAGCCGCCGCTCTCCGGTCCTGTTCCTCGCGGTCTCCGTGACCGCCGCACTCTTCGCCCCTTCGACACCCGCCCAGGCCGCCTCCCTCTACGGTATAAAGGCCGTCGCCGTCGCCGCCTCGAAGAAGGGCGCCCCTTATGTCTACGGCGCCACCGGGCCCAGTGAATTCGACTGTTCGGGTCTGACGCTCTACGCCTTCCGCAAGGCCGGCCGGGCACTCCCCCGCACCGCGGAAGCCCAGTACGAGAGCACCGACCACATCTCGCGCACCGAGCGCGCCCCGGGAGACCTGGTCTTCTTCCCCGCCGGGGGAACCATGCGCCATGTCGGCATCTACGCGGGCCACGACCAGATCTGGCACGCTCCCAAACCCGGTACACGCGTTCGGCTCGAACGCATCTGGACGGGTACCGCCCGCTACAGCCGGGCCAATTGAGCCCGCGCGCCGCGGGCTCCGCCGTGACACGCCGGTGGACAGGTGAATGCCCGGGAATCGGCACCTGGAAGCGGTGTGATCCTGTCTCGACGTCCGTCATCGACTTTGGAGTGACATGCGTATTCGCACTGCCTTCGCCGCCACCGTGCTCGCCGCCGTGGGCATCCTCGGCGCCACGGGTTCCGCCGTCGCCGACGCCAACGCCAGCGGTGCCGCCATCGGCTCCCCGGGCGTGCTGTCCGGCAACGTCGTCCAGGTGCCGGTCCACGTCCCGATCAACCTGTGCGGCAACAGCATCAACATCATCGGTCTGGTGAACCCGGCGGCCGGCAACACCTGCGTCAACTCCTGACCCCGCACGCGGCCCCTGGGCCGCACCGACGGCCCCGTCCGGTGGACACGACCACCGGCCGGGGCCGTCGGCCGTGCTGGATAGGGTGGGCGGATGAACGCGATAGAGATCGTCGCCCAACAGGGCGCGTGGCGGAGCGGCTTCGAGGAGCGGCTGCTGGCCGCCTACCGGGGTGCCGGGTGCTCGGAGCCCCTGGCCCGGGCCCTGATGGAGCGGGCCACGCAGGGGATCGACGGCTGGACGCTGGCGACGGACGGCGCGGGGTGGATCGCGGTCGAGGTGACCGAGGAACACGGCAGGACCCTGGGCCGGATCCACGACATGACGGTGCCGCACGGCCGCGCCTGGGCCGAGCGGTGGTGTGCCGAGCGGGGTGCCACGAGGGTGGGCGTCCGGCTCGTCGGCGGAGCGGAGCCGGGAGCCTTCGCCGACTACCCGGTACGCGGCCAGAACCGCATCCGGGCCGTCGCGGAAGCACCCGTGCTGCCCGCGGAGCTGACGGTCCGCCGCCTGCGCGAGGAGGAGTACGGGGACTGGTACGCCCGTGAGGCGGAGTCGTACGTCGCGGACATCGTCCGGTCGGGGACCCTGACGCCGCAGCAGGCGCGGGAGAAGTCCGACCGGGACTTCGCCGAGCAGCTCCCGCAGGGCTACCGGACGCCCGGGCACGCCTTCTACGCCATGGAGGCCGAAGGCATGGTGATCGGCACGGGCTGGGTCAACCACGGATTCCTGCCCGGCGTCACCTTCGGCTTCTCGCTGGAGGTGCACGAGGAGCACCGCGGCAAGGGTTACGGCCGGGCCGCGATGGCCGTCGGCGCGTGGGCCACCCGGCAGGGCGGCGACGAGGCGCTGATGTTCAACGTCTTCGGCGGCAACGAGGTCGCGATGGGCCTGTACGACAGCGCGGGCTTCGCGGTGCTGGAGGAGCACCGCTCGATCGGCCTCTGAGGCCCCGGCCCGGGGGCGGGGGCCCGGCCGGCTACTCGGGCAGGCCCCCGCTGCCGGGTGTGCCCTGGGGCCGGGCCAGCCGGGAGTTGCGGTAGGAGTAGCCGAAGTAGACGACCAGACCGACGAGGAACCAGACGACGAAGCGGATCCAGGTCTCCACGCGCAGGTAGGTGATCAGCCAGATGGAGGCGATGACGCCGACCGCGGGCAGGACGGGCATGAAGGGGGTGCGGAAGGTCCGGGGCAGCTCGGGGCGGCGGTAGCGGAGCACGATGACCGAGGTGCACACGACCGCGAAGGCGAGCAGGATGCCGATGTTGGTGAGTTCCGCCGCTTCGCCGATCGGCACGAACCCCGCGATGACCGCCGACGCGGCGCCGACGATCCAGGTGACGCGGGTGGGGACGTGCCGGGTCGGGTGCGTCTTGGCGAACCAGCGGGGCAGCAGTCCGTCACGGCTCATGGAGAACCAGACGCGGGTCACGCCGAGCATGAAGGTGAACATGACGGTGAGGATGCCGATGATCGCGCCGACGGCGATGATGTCGGCGAGGGCCGGCAGCCCGGCCGACTTGAAGGCGGTGGAGAAGCCGCTCACGGGGTCGATCTCGGTGTAGTTCTGCATACCCGTCAGGACCAGGCAGGCGAGGACGTACAGCACCATGGCGATGGCGAGGGAGTAGATGATCGCCCTGGGCATGTGCCGCTGTGCGTCCTTCGATTCCTCCGCCGCCGTGCTCATCGCGTCGTAGCCGAAGACCGCGAAGAAGACGGTGGCCGCTCCGGTGAAGGCACCGCCCACCCCGAAGGGGAAGAAGGGCGTGTAGTTGTCGGAGTTGATGTGGAAGAAGCCGACGACGATGACGAGCAGCACCACCAGCACCTTGAGGCCGACGACGACCGTCTCGAAGCGGGCCGCGTTCTTGATGCCCAGGGTGAGCAGGTAGGCGGTGAACAGGCACAGGAGGGCCGCGATGAGGTCGAACCGGTGGCCCGCGCCGGTGCCGGGGGCCCCGAGCATCCAGGTGGGCAGGGAGGCGCCCGTCTCCCCCAGGAGGAAGTTGAAGTACCCGGAGATGCCGATGGCGACCACGGCCACGATGGCCGTGTACTCCAGCAGCAGGTCCCAGCCGATGAGCCAGCCCGGCAGTTCGCCGAGGACGGCGTACCCGTAGGTGTAGGCGGAGCCGGCCTTGGGGATCAGGCCGGCGAACTCCGCGTAGGAGAAGGCGGCCGCCGCGCTGGCCACGCCGGCGATGAGGAAGGAGAGGAGTACCGCCGGTCCCGCGACGCTGTGGGCGACCGTTCCGGCGAGCGTGAAGATGCCCGCGCCGATGATGCCGCCGACACCGATGGCGGTGAGCTGCAACAGCCCGAGCGAGCGGGTGAGGCGCTCGCTGGGTGCACCTTCCGGGTCCTCGATGTGTTCGATCGGCTTACGACGGAATACGCCCCGCTTCGACCACACGGTGGCCATGCTCCGTTCCTTTCCGCCGGGGATGAGGAGGCCACATCATCCCGGATGCACCGGCGTCGCGGAACTAGGCGCTCCGGGGGAGCGCACCCGTGGGTGCGCTCCCCCGGGGCCGGTCAGGCGTGGAGCACGCCCGTGCCCAGGAGCCCGAACAACAGCACGCCGACGACGATCCGGTAGGCGACGAAGGCGTTGAAGGAGTGCTTGGCGACGTACTTCAGCAGCCAGGCGATCGAGGCGTAGGCGACGACGAAGGACACGACGGTGCCGACGGCCAGCGGAAGGGTGTCCACGCCGGCCCCGAGGGCGTCCTTCAGTTCGTACAGGCCCGCGCCGGTGAGCGCGGGGATGCCGAGGAAGAAGGACAGGCGGGTGGCCGCGACGCGCTCCAGGTCGAGGATGAGACCGGTGGACATGGTGGCGCCTGAGCGGGAGAAGCCGGGGAAGAGCAGGGCGAGGATCTGTGAGGAGCCGACGAGCATGGCGTCCTTGAGCGAGGTGTCGTCCTCGCCGCGCTTGTGGCGGCCCATCTGGTCGGCCGCCCACATCAGGCCGCTGCCGACGATGAGGGAGCCGGCGACCACCCACAGGGAGGCCAGCGGTCCTTCGATCAGGGGCTTGGCCGCCAGGCCCACGACGACGATCGGGATCGTGGCGTAGATGACCCACCAGGCGAACTTGTAGTCGTGGTGGTAGCGCTCCTCGCGGTTGGCCAGGCCACGGCCCCAGGCGGTGACGATCCGCGTGATGTCCTTGAAGAAGTACGTCAGGACCGCCGCGATGGCCCCGACCTGGATCACGGCGGTGAAGGCGACGACGGACTTGTCGTCGACGGGGATGCCCATCAGCCCTTCGGTGATCTTGAGGTGGCCGGTGGAGGAGACCGGTAGGAACTCCGTCACCCCCTCGACGACGCCCAGGACCACGGCCTGTCCCACACTGATCGCGCTCACGTGCCTTCACCTTCGGTTGCGTTGAACGGGCGTCGGGCGTCCGACCGGACGCACGCGACGGACAGAGTAACTTCTATTCGCGAATAGAAGTTACTCTGGACCCCGGACGACGCACGAGGAGGAGGCGAGGGTGGGCACGAGCGAGGAACCGCCGGGCCGCGGAAGCGCCGGACGGCGGGCGAACGGGGCCCTGGAGAACGAGGTCCTCGCGCTCCTGCACGGCGCCGGCCGGGCCCTTACCCCCGGCGAGGTGGCCGAGCGCCTCACCGCCTCCCCCGCCCACACCACGGTGGCCACCACCCTGGCCCGGCTGCACACGCGCGGTGTCCTGGCCCGCACCCCGCACGGCCGCAGCTACACCTACGCTCCGGTCACCGACGAGCCCGGGCTCACCGCCCGTCAGATGCGCGAGGTGATGGAGGGCGGCCGGGACCGGGCGTCGGTCCTCACCCGTTTCGTGGACGAGCTGTCCGACGACGACGAGGACCTGCTGCGGCGCCTGCTGGGCACCGAGGGATAGGGAGCCGTCCCCCGCCATGCACCTGGCCGTCTACCTGCCCCTGCTCTTCCCCGCCCTGGCGGGGCTCAGCGCCGAACCGCTGGCCCGCCGACTGGAGCCCCGTCTGGCCACCTGGCTGCTGACCGCGTCCGGACTGCTGCTGGCCGCGTCCAGCACCCTGGTGCTGGGGCTGCTCGCGCTGGCCGGGCTGGTGCGGATCCCGCTCGTCGACACCCTCAAGGGGTACGCGCCCGAGGTGGTGGCCCGGCAGGATCCGGCCGCGTGGCCCGCCGCGCTCGCGGGCGCGGCGCTGCTCGCCCTCGCGGTGCTCGCCGCCGTCCGGCTGGCGGCGCGGCGGGCCGGCGCGCTGTGGTCGGCGGCCTTGGAGGCCGCCTGCCTGCCCGGGCCCGGGCCCGTCGTGGTCACCGACGACCCCGGCGCGCAGGCGTACGCGGTGCCGGGCCTGCCCGGGCGGATCGTCATCTCGCACGGGATGCTCGACGCCCTGGACCCGGCGGGGCACGAGATCCTGCTCAGCCATGAGCGGGCCCACCTGCGCCACCACCACTACGCGTTCGTCTGCCTCGCGCAGCTGGCCGCCGCCGCCAGCCCCCTGCTGCGGCCGATAGCCCGCGCCGTCGCCTACACCGTCGAGCGCTGGGCCGACGAACACGCCGCCCGGCACACCGGGGACCGCCGGGCCGTCGCCGAGACCGTGGCCCGCGCCGCGATCGCCGCCAAGCGCGGCCGGGGGCCGGGCCGTATCCCGGCCGCCGCCCTCGGCATGCTGGGCCGACGGCACCGGCCCGGCATGGTCCCCCGCCGGGTCGCCGCCCTGCTGGATCCCCCGCCGCGGCGCCGGCCCCTGCTGCTCCTCGCGGCGGCGGCGCTCCTGGCGGCTACGAGCCTGTGCGCGCTGGAAGCGGCGTACGACCTCCACCGCTTCCTGGAACTCGCGCACGCCCGCTGAGGGGCCCCGAGCGGGTCAGAACGAGAACACGGCGTTGCCGTTGAGGGTCGCGTCCATGGTGCAGGGGTTGGAGAAGGTGTGCTTCCAGGAGACCCGGCTGCCCTGCCAGACACCGTCCGCCGTCACGGTCACCGGGGCGTAGTGCATGGGGCAGGCCCGGCCGGTGTCCGGAGCGGCGAGGAGGCGGTCGAAGGAACCGCCGGTGGAGCTCAGGGCCGTACAGGCGGCCTTGGGGTCCGGGTGCGTGCCCTGCGCGGTGGGCGCACAGCTGAGGGTGACGGCCCGCTGGACGGCGGTGCCGGCGGCTTCGTCGCCCTGGGAGACGGAGAACACCAGTGCGGACGGGGCGTACAGGCTGGTGGGCTTCGCCTCCGCCATGCCGGAGGCGCCGGCCAGGCACAGGAGAGCGGCGGCGGAGACAGCAGCGAAGCGGTAGCGCACGACAAGACTCACTTTCGATACGAAGGTTTAGCGCGGCATTTTGTTGCGTTGTCGCGCTCCGATACGGCCGAGTCTGTCTGAAGTGAAGGTGACCCGCATATCGATGACCTGTTTACGGACACTCTGTTCGACTATCGGATAACGCAGGGGTGTTCGAGCAGCTCAGCCGGGGTGCGCTCGCTGCGTGTGCGGGTGGAAACGGCGTGTGATCATCGTCCGGGGCCGCCGGGCCGCTGCTCTGACCTGCCGCTGCGCACCTGGCGTACACCTGAAGGCCACTCACCTTGTCCGGATCGCTACGGTCGCGGCCGCGTCGAGGGTGTCCACGTCCTGCCGACGGACCTGGACGGTCTGGGACGCGCCCCCGCCGAGGACGCCCAGCACGAGGATCAGGACGACCCACGCCCTGGCCGGCGTACCGAGCAGCAGGGGACGGGTACCGGAGGCTCCGCCGGGGAGGGGAGCGGGGGCCGCGGCCGGGTCCGCGGGCCGGCCGTCGCCGAAGAGGCGCTTGGGGTAGGCGGAGGTCAGCATCATCGCGTACGCCTGGTAGCGCATCCGGTACCGCAGCACCGCCGCGACGGCGCCGAACACGGGCCCGGGCATCCGTCCCAGCACCAGCGTGATCAGCCAGAAGACCCAGCAGACGGCGCCCAGACCGTACTGCAGGACGACGGTCACGATCGCCGCGGGGATCATCAGGACGAACCGGAACAGCACGGCGAGCCGGTTCAGCACGCCGGGGCGCAGCTCGATCCGTACGGGATGGCCCTGCGGGTCGAAGGAGAACGGCGGGTACCGGTCCACCAGCAGCATCGCGCTGGCGGCGACCCGGGTGTCGTACGCCAGGTAGCCGCCGAGGAAGTCCGCCAGGCCGGCCGGGAGGCGGCCGGTGAACAGGGCGGCGAACCAGGCGACGACCGTCACGAAGAAGGCGGCGAGGCCGAGCAGGGCCGTGACGACGAACTGGGGCAGGAGCAGCAGGAACCGCAGGAGCACCGTCCAGCGCCGCTGGCGTCCGGGCGGCGGGACGTCGAGCTCCGGCGGATGCTCGGCCTGCGGCAGGCCGGGGTTCCAGCCTGTGGTCATGGGGCGCTCCTGCCGTCGGGGGAGGCGCGGCGCGCCCCCGCCGGGCCGGGCCGGGGTGCGCGCCTCACGCCGTGCCAGGGATACCGCGCGGAAGGCGCCATTCCAAGGATCCCGGCTGTACGGGACCGCCCATTGCCCCGAAGGGCCCCCGCCCGGTACGCCGGAGCGCCGGCCCGCCGTCTCCTCGACGGTGGACCGGCGCTCCGGACCGGGTGCCCCGGGCGGCTCAGGCCGTGGCCGCCTCCGCGGCCGCGGGGGTCTCGGCCTCCGCCTCGGGACGGGGGATGCGGTGCAGGCCACGGCGGTCGTAGAAGGCGGTGACAGCGAAGCCGAAGGCCAGGGCCGCGACCAGGGCGATGCCGATCGAGGCCCAGGCGCGGGTCAGGCCCGCGTCGGCCTGGGCGCCGTAGTAGAGCAGGGCGCGCATGCCCTCGGTGATCTGCCGCAGCGGCTCGAAGGCGGAGAGGCCGTGGAAGAACCCGGGCAGGGCCTGGAGCGGGACGGTGGCGCCGGAGGAGGGAACGGCCATCGCGACGAAGACGACGGTGGCCAGGAGCATGCCCGGGGTGCCGAAGGCGGCGAAGAGGGCGAGGCTGCCGATGCCGACGACGGCGATGACACAGACCGAGTAGAGCCACAGGTGGCCCAGGTGCGAGGCGTCCATGTCGAGGATGCCGACCGTGGCGAGCTCGACCAGGGAGCCCATCAGTACGGACAGGCCGGTCATGAGCGCCATGCCGATGGCCAGGGTGCGGACGCGGCTGGTGTGCTGGACGGGCTCGCGCTTGCGGAACGGCCCGAAGTCGGTGTGCAGGTAGCCGAGCGCGGTGTCCACCTGGGAGTTGACCAGGTTGGCGCCGAGCATCCCGCAGACGACGAGGACGAGGGCGTAGTAGAAGGCGCTGAGCCCCATGGCGCTGCGCTGGCCGAGCGGGTGGCCGTCGGCGACGGTCACGGTGACCGGGTCGGCGAGCTTGAGCTGGGCGGCCGTCGGCAGCTGGGCCTTCTGGGCCGCGGCCTGCTTCAGCAGCTCCTGGCCGATCTGGGCGGAGGCCGCGTGGGCGGCCTTCTGGGCGGCCTGGGAGGACATGGAGGAGCCGATGCTGCCGGCGGACTGGTTGGTCAGCACGGTCAGGGTCGGCGGGGCGGGCTGCTTGCCCTGCGCCGGAGGCTGCGGCGCGCCGAGGGCGGTCACCGTGGCGCTGAAGTCCCGCGGGATGACCAAGGCGCCGAAGACCTTGCCCCGGCCCAGGCGCTTGTCGGCCTCCTCACGGCTGACCAGCTGCCAGTCGATGCTCCGGTCCTTCTCGGCGGCCTTGCGTATGCCGGAGACGACCTGCTCGCCCAGGGCGACGTGGCGGCCGCCCGCGTCGGCGCCGGCGTCGGAGTTGACCAGGGCCACGGGCAGGTCGCGGAGGTTGCCTCTGGGGTTGACGTTGCCGCCGACGTAGAGCAGGGCGAACAACATCGAGACCACTGCGGCGATGAGTCCCGTTCCGATCCACAGCTGGGGTCGGCGGAGCACGGAGCGGGGCATGGGGTGGGGCATCGATTCTCCGGGATCTTCCGGTGCGGCTGCGGCGGGCTGCTTCGCCGCGTTCGTCAGCTGGATACTTCTGGTATCCAGCTACTGGATACTGGCAGTATCTTGTGATGGTGTCCAATCGCCGCGACCGCCGGCGGCGGGAGACGGGCCGGACGCGGGGACGACCGGCAGGCCGGAGGACCGGCAGGGAGGCCGCATGAAGATCTCGGAGCTCAGCCGGCGGACCGGTGTGCCGGTCGCCAGCATCAAGTACTTCCGGCGGCAGGGCCTGCTGCCGGCGGGCCGGGCGACCGCCGCGACCCTGGCCGAGTACGGCGAGGAGCACGCGGAACGGCTGCGGCTGATCAAGGCGCTGACCACGCTCGGCGGACTGTCCATCGCCGCCACCCGCGAGGTGCTCGGAGCGGTCGACCAGGCCCACACCACCGAGGGCGCCCTCGGGGCGATCAGCTACGCCCTCCCGGTGCCGGTGGCCTCCTCCCAGAGCGGCGCGGACGAGGAGGAGGACGCCGAGGCGCAGGAGGCGGCCGGGACGGAGGTGGCGGAGCTGCTGGCCGCCCTCGACTGGCGGGCCCCCGAGACCTCGCCGCACGTACGGGGGCTCACGGCGGCGCTGAAGGAGCTGCGCCGGCTGGACGCCCAGTACGCCCCGGGCGAGCTGGCAGCGTACGCCCGGCTCGCGCAGTCGGTGGCCCGGCTCGACCTGGAGCGGGCGGAGTGCCTCGACGATCCGGTGGCGCTCGCGGAGCGGGCCGTCATCGTCTTCGCGATCTGCGCCCCGGTGTTCGAGCTGCTGCGGCGCCTCGCCCAGGAGGACCAGGTCCGGCGCCGGCTCCCCGACGGGGACGGCGACGGGGAGGGGAACGGAGAAGGCGACGGTCGCTGACCAGGTCGGGGATATGTGTGCACCGCAGGTAAGACTCCCGTACGGGTGCAGGTCACGAACTACTCCCCCACATGAGGACGTGGCGCTCCACCACCACGAGGAGTTCACCGCCGGCCTGGCCCGCGCCGTGGCCGGCCGGGAGCCGCACGAGGATCCGCCGGCCGCCCTGCGGCGCGCGTTCCTCGCGGAGCTGGAGGAGCACAGCCCGGTGGCCGGCTTCATGGGGCCCGCCTTCGCGCGGATGGTGGCCGAAAGCCCGACACTGAGCGCACGGGTGCGGGAGGTGCACGAACAGCGCGAGCAGGCGCTGGCCGAAGCGCTGGCGCAGGCCGCCGAGGCCGCGGGCGCACCCAGTGCGCGGGCGGCGGGCGGGGTACCGGGGATCGCGGCGCAGGCGGCGGCCGTGGTCGCGGCGGCGCACCGGCTGATGTTCCGGCGGATCCAGGAGCTGACGCCGGCGGGGCGCACGAACGAGGAGGTCGGAACCCTGCTGCGACCGGACGCCGAGCACGTCTACGGGCTGCCGGCCCTGGCCCTCGCCGGTTTCCCCGGCGGCCAGGACGGGACGGCGGACCGCTCCGGCTCCGGCCGCTGAGGCGCCGGCCGGCCCGGGCCGCCCGCATGGGCGGCGGGGTGCCGGGGCAGACGTAGGGGCCACCGCGAGGAGGACGCCATGACGAACCTGCTCCTGAGGACCCACCAGCGGGCCCGCCTGCTCGGACCGGGCGAGCGGCACGAGAGCTGCGACGAGCGGGCGGACCGGCTGTGGGGGGAGCTGCTGCACGAGGTGCGCGTGGCCCTGACGGCCGTCCAGCTGCTCCTCGCGTTCCTGCTCGCGGCCCCTTTCACCCAGGTCTTCGCCCATCTGCCGACGGCGGACCGCCTGCTGTACGTGGCGTGCGTGGTCCTGGGCGGCGCCGCCACCGGGGCTCTGACCGCGCCGGTGTGCCTGCACCGCCTCGTCACCGGACTCGGGGTCAAACCCGAGACCGTGTTCTGGGCCGCCCGGCTGACCCTCACCGGGCTCGTCCTGCTGCTGGGGATGGTGGCCCTGGCCCTGCTGCTCGTGCTGCGCACGGTCCTCGGCGCGTCGACCGCGCTGGCGGTGGATCTGACGGTGGTGGTGTGGTGCGCGGGCTGCTGGCTCGTCCCCACCGTTCTCGTGCGGCGCACCGCGGTGCTCCGCCGCGGTGGCGCGCCCTGACAGACAGAATGAAAACGGGGCAATTCCTGCATATCACCCACCCCTGCCGGGAAGAGGGCGGAGGAGGAAAGGTCTCCCACAGGAGGTGAGCACGCATGGCAGCGGGCAAGAAGGCCAAGAACATCGGCAAGGACGCCAAGGGCAAGCTCAAGGAAACCACGGGCAAGGCCGTCGGCAACGAGAGCCTGGAAGCGAAGGGTCGGGCCGAGCAGTCGGTCGCCGACGCGAAGCAGGCGGGGCAGAAGGCCAAGGACGCCCTGAAGCACTGACGGACACGCGGTTCGCGAGGAGGCCGCCACCCTCAAGGGGTGGCGGCCTCCTCGCGAGAGCCGACGGGTCCGGCCGTCACCGGCGGCGCCTGCGCCGCGGCCGCTCCTGCGGTTCCTCTTCGGGTTCCGGCTCCTCCTCGTACTCGTCCGTCTCCTCCGAGTCCTCCGTGTCCTCGTCCTCGTCCTCGCCCTCTTCCTCGTCCCCTTCCTCGTCCTCCGGCTGCTCCTCGTCCTCGTACTCGTCCGCGTACTCCTCGTCGCCCTCCTCGGCTTCCGGTTCCTCGTCCTGCGCGTCCTCCTCGTCGTACTCCTGCTCCCCTTCCTCGTCACCCTCGGCCTCGTCCCGCTCCTCCTGTTCGAGGGCCTCCTCGTGGGTGGTCACCACCTCGCCGTCGCGGATCTCGCCGCGCCAGCCGTCGGGCTCTTCGTCACCGGAGAGGGTCACGTGGCGCACGAAGTGCTTGAGGTCCAGGCGCATACGGCGACCCTGGGCCCGCCACAGGTTGCCGGTCTTCTCGAACAGTCCGGAGGGGTAGTACTCGACGATCAGCAGGATGCGGGTGAGGGAGGGGCCCAGCTCGTGGAAGCTGACGCATCCGCGGGTGGTTCCCTTGGGTCCGTCGGAGCTCCAGATGATCCGGTCATCGGGGATCTGTTCCTGGACGGTGGCCTTCCAGCTCCGCGTGGAGGGGCCGACCTTGACGTTCCAGGCGGAGGTGGTGTCGTCGTCCTGCGAGACGCTGCGCACGCCCTTGGCGAAACCGCTGAAGTCCTCGAACCGGGTCCAGTGGTCGTAGGCGGTGCGCAGGGGCACGCCGATGTCGATCGACTCCGCGATGTGGGTCGGCTTGGAGCCTCCCTTGCGGCCCTTGCCCTTGCCGCCGCCCAGGAGCCCGCTGCCCACGTCCTTGGCCTTGTCCACGAGGCCGCCCAGGGTGCCGCCCACGGCGGCCTTGACGGGCGAGTCGCCCTGGAGCAGCCGTCCGCCGATGTCGGCCAGGGTGCCCCCGCCCTCCGCCACGTCGGAGAGCTGGTCGGTGAGGTCGTCGATCTTGTCGGCGGCCTTGTCGGCCAGGTCTCCGGCCCGCGCCGCGAGGTAGTCGCCGAGCTCGCCGAGCAGCTGGTCCATGGGGGACGCCGAGCCGCCCGGGCTTCCGGTGTCCCGGCGGGAACGTTCGGTGGTGGCCATGGCACTACCTCCGGGCCGAGGACTTGCGGGCCGGCGTCTTCTTCGCCGGTGCGGCGGTCTTCTTCGCGGCCCCGGTCTTCCTGGCTGCCGCGGTCTTCTTGGCCGTGCCGCCCCGGGCCGGCCGGCCGGAAGGGGCCTTCTTCGCCGGAGCCGGAGCCCGCTTGGCGGCGGCCTTCTTCGCGGGCGGCTTGGCTGCCGCCTTCGCGGGGGCGGCCTTCTTCGCCGGGGCCCGGCGCGCGGGAGGCGACTTCTTCGCCGGGGCGGGGGCCTCCTTGGCCGGGGCCTTCTTCGCAGGGGCCTTCTTCGCTGGGGCCTTCTTCGCCGGAGCCGGAGCCCGTTTGGCGGCGGCCTTCTTCGCCGGCTCGGCCGGCTTGCGGGAGGCCGACGTGCGGGAGGGGGCCCGGCGCGAGGGCGGGGCGGCCCGTGTGCGGCGCGGCCGCGCGTGCGTCCCGCCGCCCCTGCGGTCGTCGTCCTCTTCCTCTTCCTCTTCCTCGTCGCCCCCGGCCTCGTCCTCGGCTTCCTCCTCGTCCTCTTCGGGTTCCTCCTCCTCCGTCTCGTCCGGTTCCTCGTCCTCCTGCTCGTACCGGTCCTCCTCGGGCTCCTCGTCCTCGTCCGCGTAGCCCCGGACGTCGTCCTCGTCCTCGTAGTCGGCCTCGTCCTCGTCCTCACCCCTGCCGTCGGCCTTGGGCCCCAGGGTGAGTTCCCGCGTGCGTTCGTGCAGCGTGTCGGCCAGGCCGGCCAGCTGGCGGTTGGCGGCTGCGGCGAGGGCCTTGCGGCCCGCGTCGAAGGCTTCGCCGCGCACCTGTTCGCCGAGTTCCGCGACCTGCGGCAGCTCGCCGAGCTTCTTCAGGCCCTGGGTCATGAGCTGGCCCGGCTCCAGGCCGAACCTGCGCCCCGCGAGGTAGGTGGCCACGGACAGGGCCAAGCGCCCCTTCTTCGCCCTGCCCAGGAGGTAGCCCCCCGCGATGGCGGCTGCCAGGGCGATCTTGTTCGAGTCGTCCATCAGCCTGGTCCCTTCCGAAGGTGGATAGAGGGGTCGGCCGTGCCGGCGGGCATCCGACGGCCCCGCTCGATTACTTAGGGCCTGCTCGCACCGGCAGCAAATATGCGGCATTTGTCCAGAAAGTTCTGACGGTGAGGTGTGGAGGGCGCACCCCTGGGGAGGGGCCCTAGGTCCAGGGAGATTCGTTCGCGAGGGGAGCACATGGCCACGCGACCACCCCGCAAGCGCGGTGTGCCCGGCACGGCGGCGGTACTGCGGGCCGCCGTCGAGCAACTCGCCGAGCTGCTGGGACGCCCGCCCGACTCGGTCTCCTCCGTGAAGCCCACGGAGGACGGCTGGGAGGCGGTCGTCGAGGTGGTCGAGCTGGAGCGCATTCCCGACACCACCAGCGTCATGGGCAGCTACACCGTCACGCTGGACGAGGAAGGCGAACTGATCTCCTACGAGAGGACCCGGCGCTACAGCCGGGGCACGGTCGACCGGCCCGGCCACTGACCCAGCGGCCGCCGGTGAAGGGAAGCGACGCCATGACGATCATGCCGCAGGGAGCGGGATCGGCCGTCAGGGGTAACGGCGGGGGCGGTGGCACCAGCAGTCTCTACGACGTCCTGGAGCTCATCCTCGACCGGGGACTGGTCATCGACGTGTTCGTCCGCGTGTCGCTGGTCGGCATCGAACTGCTGAAGATCGACGTGCGCATCGTGGTCGCCAGCGTGGACACCTACCTGCGCTTCGCCGAGGCGTGCAACCGGCTCGACCTCGAAGCCGGCCGCAAGGCCCCCGCACAGCTGCCCGAGGTCGTCGGCGACATGCTGGAGGGCGGCAGCCGGGGCAAGACCAAGGGAGCTCTCGGCGGCGCGGTCGAGGCCGTCAAGCAGTCGCTCACCGGCGCCGACGACGGGGACGAGGAGGACCGGGAGCAGGAGGAACCCGAGGAGGAGGAGCGTCCCGTACGCCGCCGCAGGGCCGCTCGCCGGCCGGTCCGCCGGGAGAGGGAGTGACCCATGGCCGTCTACGTCTACGCGGTCACCCTGCGTGAGCATCCCTGCCACCTGACCGGGCTCACCGGCGTGGGCTCCGGCGACCCGCCCGTGCGCGTGGTGGACAGCGCGAAGCTGCGGGCGGTGGTGAGCGACGCGGCCGATGAGGTCCGCCCCCGGCGGCGGGACCTCGCCGCCCACCAGGCGGTCCTCGACCGGCTGCTCGCCGACGGGACGCCGCTGCCGCTGCAGTTCGGCTACACCGCCCCCGACGACGACACCGTCCGCCAGGTCCTCGACGAGCGTGCCGACGCCTACCTCGACGCCCTGGCCGGGGTGCAGGGGTGCGCCGAGTTCAACGTCAAGGCCGCCCAGGAGGAGGCGGAGCTGCTGCGCGGCATCCTGGAGGAGTCGCCGCACGCGAGCAGCCTCAACCAGCGGATCCTCGCCGGGGACGGCGACCCGCGGCTGCCCCTGGAGCTCGGGCAGCTGGTGGCCGGCGAGGTCGAGGCGCGGCGCTCGAACGCCTCGGCGGAACTCATCCGGGCGCTGTCCCCGCTGGCCCGCGCGTACGTCGTCCACCCGCCGACCGGCGAGGACTTCCTCAACCTCTCGCTGCTCATCCCCCATGACGGCGAGAGCGCCTTCCTGGAGGCGCACGCGGCACTGGCCCGGGACGCCGGCCCCGGCGTGCGCACCCGGCTGTCGGGGCCGCTCCCCCCGTACAGCTTCGTTCCGTAGAACGGCGGCAGGGCGACACGGCGGAAGGAGCCGCGCCATGGGACTGCTCGGCAAACTGATCACCGCACCCCTGCTGCCGGTGCGCGCCACGGTGTGGGTGGCGGAGCGCGTGGCGCAGGAGGCGGAAGCGCGGTACTACGACCCGGCCCCGGTCTGGGCGGCCCTCGCCGACCTGGAGCGTCTCCTCGTCGCGGGGGAGATCGACGAGGAGACGTTCGAGCGCGAGGAGGAGGTGCTGCTCGACCGCCTGCGGGGGATAGAGGAGTTCCGCGGCGGCGCCGGCCGGTGACCGGGCCGACGCGGCCGGACGAGTAGCGACGAGAGCGCCGGAGGTGAGCGCGGTGACCGACCCCTTCGCCCGCAGGTTCGGTCCGGGCCCCGCCATGGACGGGTACCAGGGCGGCTCCTCGGCCAGCCTCGCGGACATCCTGGAGCGCGTGCTCGACAAGGGGATCGTGATCGCCGGGGACATCCGCATCAACCTGCTCGACATCGAGCTGCTGACCATCAAGCTGCGCCTCGTGATCGCGTCGGTGGACAAGGCCCGGGAGATGGGCATCGACTGGTGGGAGCACGACGCCTCCCTGTCCTCCCGCGGGGACGACCGGTCGCTGGCCGCCGAGAACGAGCGGCTGCGGGCCGAGCTGGCGCAGCTGCGGCGCGCGTCCGCGCTGCCCGGCGCGCAGCAGGTGCCCGAGCCCCTCGCCCGCCGGGAGGACGACACCCCGGCCCGTGGCCCCGCGCACCGCAGGCCCCCGTCATGAGCGCCGCCCCCTCGACTCCCTCCGCGTCCGCGCCGCCCGGGCCGCCCGAGCTGACGTACGTCTACGCCGTGACGCCCCCCGCGCCCTCGGTTCGGCGGCTGCTGCCCGGCCTGACCGGTGTCGGGGGGCGGCCCGTGACGCTGCTCCACGCCCCGGGCGGCGATCCGGGGCCGGTGGCGCTCGTCATCAGCGACGTCCCGCGCCGCGAGTGGAACGAGGACGCCCTCAGGGCCCGCTTCGAGGACCTGCACTGGCTGGAGGACGCCGCGCGCCGCCACCACGCCGTCATCGAGGCCCTCGCCGCCCACACCACCGTGCTGCCGCTGCGCCTGGCGACCCTCTACGAGGGCCATGCGGGCGCGCTCGATGTCCTGCGGGCGCAGGGCCAGGAGTTCGCCACCCGCCTGGCCCGCCTCAGCGGCCACACCGAGTACGGCGTCAAGGTGTACGTACGCCCCACCGCGCCCGTGGAGGTCACGGCACCCCCGGACGCCGGGGCGCCGGCGGAGGCGGCCGGGGCGGGCCCCGGGCGGGCCTATCTGCGGGCCCGGCGCAGCCAGCGGCAGGCCCACGAGGACTACTACCGCCAGGCCCGGCTGGCCGCCGAGCGGCTCGCGGCCGTCGCCGGCCGGTTCGCCGTCGAGCGGGTGGGCCACCCCCTCCAGAGCGGGCCGCTCACCGCCGCCTCACCCGGGGAGAACGTCCTCAACGACGCCTGCCTGGTGCCGGACGCCGAGGTGGACGCCTTCACCTCGGCCCTGGAGGGCGCCGTCCGCGATCTGCCGGGGGTGCTCCTGGAGGTGACGGGCCCCTGGGCGCCCTACTCCTTCGCCGCCTCGCCGCCGCCTCCCCCGGCCGGGTGAGCGCGATGACGCCGGCCGACCCCCGCGACGCCGCCCTGCCCGGCCGGCAGGTGGCCCTCGTGGACCTCCTGGACCGCCTCCTGGCGGGCGGGGTCGTCATCGCGGGTGACATCGTGCTCTCCATCGCCGACATCGACCTGGTGCGGATCTCCCTGCGGGCCCTCGTCTGCTCCGTCGCCACCGCCGAGGCGCCCCGCCCGTCGCTCGCCGAGGACGCTCCTGACGCCCTCGCTCGCCCCGGACGGCCGGGCGGTGCCCCCGATGACCGCTGACGACCTCCCCCCGCGAGGCCCGGTCCCGCCGGACCTCCGCGGGATGGGTGACGCGATGGCCGAGGCCCTGCGCCTGCTGCCCGCCCCCGCCGCGACGGCAGACACCGCCGGCCCTGCCCGGCGGGTCCGCACCGGCCCCGACAGCGCCGGAGAGGACCTCGTCAAGCTCGTCCTGACCGTGGTGGAGCTGCTGCGCCAGCTCATCGAACGCCAGGCGCTGCGCCGCGTCGAGTCCGGCGGCCTCAGCGAGGAGCAGGAGGAGGAACTCGGCGCCACGCTGATGGCCCTCCACGACCGGATGACGGAGCTGTGCGCCCAGCACGGCTACCGGCTCGCCGACCTCAACCTCGACCTGGGGCCCCTGGGTCCGCTGCTGCCGCCGTCCGGCTGACGTCCGCCGCAGGCGCGGCCTGGCGTTTTCACAGCGACGGCCGCCGTGCGGAGCTACGCTCCGCAGATGGAACGCGCAGAGATACTCAAGCGGGTGATCGGCATCCTCACCGAGGCCCAGGACATCCGCCGCGCCGTGGAGACCGGCACGGACGACGAGGACGGCGGCGGGGCGGACGAGCCCGGGGTGGCGACGCTGCTGCTGAACGAGATGCTGCCGTCGATCCGTGTCCCCGCCGACGCGACGCCCCAGCAGGTGGCGGCCCTGGTGGCCGAGGCCCTCGGCCCGGCCCTGCACACGATGGTGTCCGGGTTCAGCCTGGCGTTCACCAGCCTCGCCATCGCGCACGACAACGGGCGTACGGACCTCACCTCCATCGAGGTCCTCCAGCAGCTCGCCCTGGAGGTGGAGGCGGGCACCTACGACGAGGGCGCGTAACGCGGCCGGGTGCTCCCGAGCACCGCTCAGGCAGGCCCAGGCGCACGGACGGGCCCGCCCGCCCCGCCGGCCCCTCGCCGGGAGCCCCGCGCGACGTGCGGCGGGCCGGGTTTGCCGCCGCCGCAGCGGGTGAAGACGCCGGGCGGGGCTCGGCAGGCCAGGGAGGTGAGCGCGGTGGCGCAGCACGCACGCGAGAGGACCGGCGGCGAGACGGAGTACGACGCCCGGCCCTACGTCCCGGACACCGCGGACCTCGGTGAACTGAGCCGGGCGGCGGCCTCCTGCCGGGGCTGCCCGCTGCACGAGGACGCCACGCAGACGGTGTTCGGCGCGGGGCCGCGCCGGGCGCGCCTGCTGCTGGTGGGCGAGCAGCCCGGGGACCGGGAGGACCTCGAGGGCGAGCCGTTCGTGGGGCCGGCCGGCGCGCTGCTGCGCCGGGCCCTGGCCGAGGCGGGGCTCGACGAGGCGTCCGTGTACTTCACCAACGCGGTGAAGCACTTCAAGTTCACCGCGTCCGGGACCGGCAAGCGGCGGATCCACAAGGCCCCGAGCCTGCGCGAGATGACGGCCTGCCGGCCGTGGCTGGTGGCGGAACTGGCGGCGGTCCGGCCCACGCTGGTGGTGGCCCTGGGGGCGACGGCGGGGCGGGCGCTGTTCGGCGGTCCGTTCCGGGTCGGGGACCACCGGGGGATGCTGGAGCCGCTGCCGGGCGACGGTTCCGGGGACGGGGCGGAGGCGGGCGGCGGGCCGGTGCCGCCGCGGGCCCGGGTACTGGTGACCGTGCACCCGTCGGCGGTGCTGCGCGCACGGGACCGGGAGAGCGCCTACCGGGGTCTGGTGGCCGACCTGCGCATCGCCGCGGAGGCCCTCGCGGAGTGAGCCGCCCCCGGGTCATCCCGTCGTCCTGAAGGTCTGCGACGGGGAGCAGCCGTACGCCTGCCGGTAGGCGGCGGCGAAGCGTCCCGCGTGGGCGAAGCCCCAGCGTGCGGCGATACGGGAGACGCTGAGCCCGTCGCCGGGCGCCGCCGCCCGCAGCTCTTCGTGGACGCGGGCGAGGCGGACCCGGCGCAGGTAGCCGAGCGGGGTGGTGTCGGCGTGGCGGGCGAAGGCGTACTGCAGGGCGCGGGGGGTGACGGGAACGGCGGCGGCGATGTCGGCGAGCCCGATGTCCTCGCCGGCGTGGCCGTCGATGAACGCGGCGGCCCGGCGCAGGGTGTCGGAGGCGGTGTCCCGGCAGTCGGCCGGGGGCGGGAGCTCGGGGGGTGCGGTGAGCGCGGTGTTGGGGAACACGGCGAGGGCCGTCGCGGCCAGCAGCCGGGCCGATTCGGCGAGCACCTGGGCGGAGGCGGGCAGGTCCGGGGCCAGCAGGGCGGCGTGCGCGTACTCGGCGGTCCGCTCCCAGACGGTGGCGTGCGCGGCGTCGCGGGGCAGCAGGCCGGTGAAACGCACTGGCCGGTCGTCTCCCGGGACCGCCCGGCGGGCCGCCGTACGGACCGCCTCCCAGGGGATGGCCACCGTCCGCAGTTCGAGGTCCTCGGTGCGGGTGGTGAGGGGGCGGCCGAAGCGCCCGTCGAGGAAGGTCTGGCCGACGGTCAGCGGGTACTCGTCGCGGCCGTCGCGCACGGTGAGGCTGCCCGACCGCACGGTGGCGACGACCAGCCGCGCCGGCGGACCCGAGACGAACCCGAGCCGGCCGGGCAGCACCAGGTCTCCGCCGGCGAGGTCGCCGGCGTCGGTGTGGGTGAGGCGGTACGGCTCCGCCCCCGGGGCCAGGACGGTGAGTTCGATGCGGGAGCCGTAGGCCGCTTCCAGGAAGGCACGGGCGGTCTCGGCGTCGCGCGACACGCAGCGGCGGCGTCCCGGAGCGGCAACCAGGGGCATCCGGCATCCCTCCCCCGCGAGGGTCCGCGGCGTGGCGGCTCCTCCTCGCTCGGCGCGTCGACGGGTCCACCCCATCAGATCCGGCGCCGCCTGGCCTCGACCGACACCCGCCCCCCGAGCGGGTATCCGGCCGGCGCCGGGCGGGCGCCGGCACCGGTTCACGTGGTCAGGCGGCTGTTCTCGCCCTCGCGGCCGTCGGCCTCGTCCTCGTTGAACCAGTAGTCCCCGGCGGCGAGGTAGCGGAACTGGTGGACCCGTCGGGGCTCCAGCTTCACGGTCACGGCGCGCCGGCCGTCGGGGCGGGGAGTGAGGGTGTGGGCGCCGGGCGTCCAGTCATTGAAGTCGCCGACGACACTGACGTCCCCCGAGGGGTCCCCGGCCGGCAGGACGAAGGTCACTTCGGTGCGGTTCTGGTGAGCGGTGCGTTCCAGCACAAACGTTCCTCCTTGTGGGGGACGGCCGGACGGGGATGTCCGCGGCCTGCCGCGCGCGGCCTGCGTGCCGTACGGGCCCCCCAGGTCTACCGCGCCGCGGGAGCCCGCGCGCGGCCGGGACGACACGCCGGGGGTCCGCGGGGTTTCGCTCCGCGGACGTTCCGCGCCGGCGGGGCCGGGCGCGGCGGGGAACCGTCCGCGGAGCGAAGTCCCTCGCCCGCTCACCCGGATGGCTTCCGGCCGGGTGACGCGGACGGGTCAGGGGAAGACGGCGGCCTCACTGACGGTGAAGGGGGTGCCGGCCCGGTCGGTCAGGGTGATCCGGCGGTCCGTGAGGGAGGTGCTGACCGGGCGGGCGATGCCGCCGCCGGCCTGGACGGCCCGGTCGGCGGCCGCGTCGAGGTCGGGGACGGCGAAGTGGACCTCCCAGCGCGGCCGCGCGTGGGGGTCGGGGGCGGCTTCCACGGCTCCGGCGTCGATGCGGGCCACGGTGCGCGTGCCGCGCCTGACGACGACGTGGTCCTGTTCGTAGGCGACGTCCAGGGAGCCGGGGCGCTCCGCGGCCCAGTCGAGGACCCCGCCGTAGAAGACGGCCGCGGCAAACGCGTCGCGCGCCTTGAGCTCCACCCATACGGGTCCTTCCCCCTCGGGCCACCGCTCGGGGCCGACCTCGCCCTCCCAGAACCCGAAGACCGCGCCGTCGGGGTCGGCCGCGAGCGCCGCCCGCCCGGTCGCGAAGGCCAGCGGGCCCACGGCCGTGGTCGCACCGCGCTCGCGGATGCGCGCCGCCACCAGGTCGGCGTCCGGCACGGCGAAGTACGGGGTCCAGGCCATGGGAACGCCCAGCCGGGGGACGACGGCGGCGATTCCGGCCACCGGGACCCCGTCGGCGCACGCCACCCGGAACTCCTCCCCGAGCCGGCTGCGGCGGAACCGCCAGCCCAGGACGTCCCCGTAGAAGCCCTCGGCCGCTTCGAGGTCGTGGGTGGCCAGGCTCACGCACACCGGGACCCCGGACACCTCACCACTGGACCTGGACATCGCTCCGCCTCCGTTCCCGGGGCCCGGCGTCTACCCCGCACCTCCACGGTCCACCGCCGGAGCGGAATCGGCCCGTTTCCACCGGATGGATACGGGCAGCCGCCCGAGAGGTATGCCCGGTGCAACCAGGTATGCCCGGTGGAAGCCCAGTGGAAGGAGTTCCCTGATGACAGGTGCGAACGCAGCGGACGGGGCAGGCCGGCCCGAGGAGCGGCCCTCGCCGCCGTCGCGGTCCCCCGGTGAGGCGGGCGACCGCGAGGAGCGCGAGCGGGCCGAGGAGGCCGTGCGCGGCCAGGCGGGCGACGAGGGCGACGAGGGCGACGACGCCACCGTCCCCGCCACTCCCCCGCCCACCGAGGCGCCGGACTGACGGGCCCGCCCCCGCTGGAGACGGGCGCCGCCGAGGGGGACAGGCATGGACGGGGCCGCCAGGGGCAGGCGCGGGGTGACCCGAACCCGGACGATCAAGGAACGGAAAGGACGCGAATCCATGGGACACGGCGGTGACGTGGTGGCGGAGCTGACCACGGACCACGACGAGGTCAAGGACTACTTCCAGCGGCTGGGCCGGACCAGCGTGCCGGAGGAACGGCGCAAGCTCGCCGACCTCCTCACGATCGAACTGGTCCGCCACTCGGTCGCGGAGGAGCAGTACCTGTACCCGGCGTTGCGCGAACACCTCCAGGACGGCGACCTCATCGCGGACAAGGAGATCGCCGACCACGGCCGGGCCGAGGAGCTGATGAAGCAGCTCCAGGAGGAGGACGCGGCCGGCACCCGGTTCACCGCCGTGCTGCGCGAGCTGGAGACCGAGGTCCTGGCCCACATCTACGACGAGGAGCAGAACCTCTTCCCCGCGCTGCGTCACGCCTGCACCCAGGACGTCCTCGACGAACTGGGCGACAAGACCCGCCGGGCCAAGAAGCTGGCGCCGACGCGCCCGCACCCGGGTTCGCCGTCCACCCCGCCGGCGAACAAGCTGCTGGGCCCGGGTATCGGGCTGGTGGACCGGGCTCGTGACCTGCTGACGGGGCGCGGCAAGGATGACAAGGTGGCTTAGCCATGAAAGTCGTCGTCACCGGGGCCACCGGCAACGCCGGCACCAGTGTGGTGCGCCGTCTGGCCGCCGATCCGCATGTGACGGAAGTCCTGGGGCTGGCCCGGCGGGTGCCCCGGTGGCGGCAGCCGGGGGTCCGCTGGGCCGCGGCCGACATCGACCCGGACGGTACGCCCCTGGGCCCGCTCTTCGCGGGCGCGGGGGCGGTCGTCCATCTGGCGTGGAAGTTCCAGCCGACGCACGATCCGGTGGAGACCTGGCGGACCAACGTGCTCGGCACGGTCCGGGTGTTCGAGGAGGCCGCGGCGGCCGGGGTGCCGGCCGTGGTGTACGCCTCGTCGGTGGGTGCCTACGCGCCCGGGCCGGCGTACGACCGCCCGGTGGACGAGTCCTGGCCGACGCACGGCTGGCCGGGGGCCGCCTACACCCGGGAGAAGTCCTACCTCGAACGGTATCTCGACGGGTTCGAGGCGGCGCATCCCGAAATGCGGGTGGTGCGGATGCGGCCCGCGTTCCTGTTCAAGGAGACCTCGGCCTCCGAGCAGCGCCGGATCTTCGCCGGGCCGCTCCTTCCGGGCCGGCTGGTGCGGCCCGGGCTGCTGCCCGCCCTGCCCGATCTGCCGGGGCTGCGTTTCCAGGCGCTGCACACCGACGACGCGGCGGACGCCTACGCCGCCGCGGTACGGCTGCCGGTGCGCGGGGCGTTCAACCTGGCGGCGGAGCCCGTGCTGGACGTGGCCGCGCTGGCCCGGATGCTGGAGACCCGGGTGGTGCGCCTCCCGCTGCGTCCGGCCCGGGCGGCGCTGTCGGCGGCCTGGCGGATGCACCTGGTGCCGGCCCCGGCCGGTCTGCTCGACGCCCTGCTGCGGCTGCCGCTGATGAGCTCGGCCCGGGCCCGGCGGAAGCTGGACTGGGAGCCGCGGTACGCGTCCGGAGAGGCCATGACGGCCTTCCTGCGAGGGCTGCGCGAGGGCGCCGGGCTGCCCACGCCCCCGATGGCCGGCGACCGGGCCCCGCACTCCGCGGACGTGGCCGACGTGGCGGAGCCCGAGGACCAGGCGCGGTGGGCTGACGGGCAACCGCGCCGGACGGGCTGAGCCGGACCGGCGGCCCTCATCCCGCGGGGTCCTCCCCCGTCAGCAGGCGCACGACAGCGGCCTCGACCGCGCCGTGCGTGGCGGGGTGGCCGAAGGTGACGTCCTTGCCCAGCCGGTCGAGGGCCGGGGCGATGGTGCGGCCGTCCTCGTAGAGTTCGAAGAGCCGGGGATTGATGTAGGAGGCCCGGCAGACGGCAGGCGTGTTGCCCAGGTAGGAGCTGACCTCGCGCACCGCCCGGGTCATGGCGCGGGCGCGCCGGGCCTTGGAGCCGTCGGCTGCCTCGACGGAGACGGCCAGGGCGACGGCGGCGAGGACGGTGGCGTGCCAGGTGCGGAAGTCCTTGGCGGTGATGGCCGTCCCCGAGCGGCCGCGGAGGTAGTCGTTGACGTCGGCCGCCTGCACGTCGTGCCAGCGGCGGCCGCCCCAGTAGACGAACAGCTGGCTCTGGCCGTCGCGGCAGGCCCGGCGGCGCAGCAGCGCCCGGACCACCTCGTACGCGGCGGGGTCGACCAGGGCGCGCGCCTGGTCCTGGCCGGACTTGCCGGGGTAGCTGAAACAGACCTCGCCGCGGCGGCACAGGGCGTGTTCGGGCAGGAGCGTGGTCAGTCCGTACGCCCCGTTGTCCTTGCGGTAGCCGGCCCCG
This sequence comes from Streptomyces sp. NPDC006687, assembly GCF_040636215.1. Lineage (NCBI taxonomy): Bacteria > Bacillati > Actinomycetota > Actinomycetes > Kitasatosporales > Streptomycetaceae > Streptomyces > Streptomyces sp. NPDC006687. The sequence continues at coordinate 171,929 of NZ_JBEYJJ010000009.1, forward strand.
CCGACGCGGAAGAAACCGAGGTCCAGGAGGCGGGCGGTGCAGGCCAGGACCCGGTCGCGGGCCAGTCCGCGCAGGGCGAGGTCCTGGGCCACGGCCTCGCGCAGCCGGGGCAGGCGGGTGGCGACGTCCAGGACGTGGGCGTGTTTGACGGCCTCCTGCTGTTCGCGGAACCGCTGGTGGTAGAGGTACTGGCGGCGGCCGGCCTCGTCGGTGCCCATGGCCTGGATGTGGCCGCCGGGCCAGGGGCAGATCCATACGTCGCGCCAGGCGGGCGGGATCACCAGGGCGCGGATCCGCGCCCGTTCGGCCTCGTCGGTGAGGGGCCGTCCCGCCGTGTCCAGGTAGCGGAAACCCCGGCCGTGGCGCACCCGGGTGTAGCCGGGGCGGTCGGGCCGGCTGGTACGCAGGCGCATGGGCCTCCTCGGTCCTCGGTGGTGCGGGTCGGTCGTCGCCGGGGTCAGGGGCCGGTGGACCCGGTCATGAGGGGTCCTGACCGGCCCTCGTCACCCCTGGGCCGGCGCCGGCGGGACCATCCTGGTCAGCGGGCTGGAGTCGAGGGCGCGCAGCAGCTCCGGCGGTCCCTGGTAGACGGTCACCGGTCCGGCCGCGGTGAGTTCGGCCTCGGAGATGCCGCCGGTGAGGAGGCCGATGCAGGGGACTCCGGCGCGGGCGGCCGCCTCGACGTCCCAGACGGTGTCGCCGACGAACACGGCTTCCTCCGGCGCGGCGTCGGTGAGGGCGAGCGCCTGGCGGACCAGGTCGGGGGCGGGCTTGGAGCGGTCGACGTCGTCCGCGGAGGTGGCCCCTGCGATGACGTCGTCCACGTCGAGCGCGGCGCGGATGGCCTTCACCTCGTCGGCCGAGGCCGAACTCGCCAGGACGATGGTCAGCCCCCGGGCGGCGATCGCGCGCAGCAGGTCGGCGGCGCCCTCCAGAACGGGCAGGGAGTCGAACCAGGCGGCGTAGAGGGCGTGGTGCGCGTCCCGCAGTTGCTGGTCCTGGCTCTGGTCGCGCCCGTCGCCGAGCAGGTGTTCGAGGATCCGGTCGCCGCCCATGCCGATGGCCCGGTGGATCCGGGCCATGGGTACCTCGTGGCCGTTCTGGTGCAGGGCCTGCCACCAGGTCAGGGCGTGGAGGTAGTTGGTGTCGACGAGGGTGCCGTCGAGGTCGAAGAGGGCGGCGCGGGGCCGGTGGTCGGTGCTGGAGGTCATGGGCAGCCGGTCCTTCCCGTCGTGCGTGTGCGGCCGGACCGCCGTCGGCGGGCGGGCGTCGCCTGCGCCTTCCCCGGACCCCGGCGGTCGAAACGGCGGCGCGGGCGGCGGCGGGCCGGCGTCGTTTCGCGTGGGAGCGCGGGGGCAGGCGCAGCCCGAAGCCAGCGAGCAGGAGGGAAAGAGGACGATGAAGGTAGCCGACTACGTGTTGCAGCGCCTGCGGGAGTGGGAAGTCGAGCACGTCTTCGCCTATCCCGGAGACGGGATCAACGGGCTCCTCGCCGCCTGGGGGCGGGCCAAGGAGGCGCCCCAGTTCATCCAGGCCCGGCACGAGGAGATGGCCGCCTTCGAAGCCGTCGGCTACGCGAAGTTCTCCGGCCGGACCGGGGTCTGCGTGGCGACGTCCGGTCCCGGGGCGATCCACCTGCTCAACGGGCTGTACGACGCCAAGCTCGACCACGTGCCGGTGGTGGCGATCGTCGGGCAGACCAGCCGCAGCGCGATGGGCGGCTCCTACCAGCAGGAGGTGGACCTGCTGTCGCTGTACAAGGACGTGGCCTCCGAGTACTGCCAGATGGTGACGGTCCCCGAGCAGCTGCCCAACGTCCTGGACCGGGCCATGCGCATCGCCGCGACCCGCCGTACGGTGACGGCCCTGATCATCCCCGGCGACGTGCAGGAACTCGACTACGAGCCGCCCGCGCACGCCTTCAAGCAGGTCCCGTCCAGCTTGGGGGTGGGGCACTACGCCCCCGTCCCCGCCGACGAGGAGCTGCACCGGGCGGCGCGGATCCTCAACGCGGGCGAGCGGCCCGCGATCCTCATCGGGCAGGGCGCCCGGCAGGCCCGGGCGGAGGTCGAGCAGGTCGCCGAGGTGCTCGGGGCGGGAGTGGCGAAGGCGCTGCTGGGCAAGGACGCGCTGCCGGACACCCTGCCGTACGTGACGGGGTCGATCGGCCTGCTCGGCACCCGTGCCTCGTACGAGATGATGCGGGACTGCGACACCCTCCTCGTGGTCGGCTCCAGCTTCCCCTACAGCCAGTTCCTGCCGGAGTTCGGCCAGGCCCGGGCGGTGCAGATCGACCTGGAGCCGACCATGGTCGGGCTGCGCTACCCCTTCGAGCTCAACCTCGTCGGCGACGCCGCCGAGACGCTGCGCCGGCTGCTGCCGCTGCTGGAACGGCAGCGGGACGGGGCCTGGCGCGACACCATCGAGGCGAACACCGAGCGCTGGTGGGAGGTCATGGAGCGGCGGGCCGAGGTGGCGGCGGACCCGCTCAACCCCGAGTACGTGGTCCACGAGCTGGACGGGCTGCTGCCGGCCGACGCGATCATCACGGCGGACTCCGGTTCGGCGGCCAACTGGTACGCCCGGCACCTGCGGATGCGCGAGGGCATGCGCGGCTCCCTCTCCGGCACGCTCGCCACGATGGGCCCCGGGGTGCCGTACCTGATCGGCGCCAAGTTCGCCCACCCGGACCGCCCCGGTATCGCGATCGTCGGCGACGGGGCCATGCAGATGAACGGGCTGGCGGAGCTGATCACGGCCGCGAAGTACTACCGCCAGTGGTCGGACCCGCGGATGGTGGTGGCGGTGCTGAACAACCAGGACCTCAACCAGGTGACCTGGGAGATGCGGGCCATGCAGGGCGCCCCGGCGTTCGAGGACTCGCAGGCCCTCCCGGACGTCCGCTACGCCGACGTGGCCGCCCTGTTCGGCCTGGGCGGGGTGCGGGTGGAACGGCCCGAGGACGTGGGGCCGGCCTGGCGCCAGGCGCTGGAGGCGGACCGTCCCTTCGTCATCGACTTCCGTACGGACCCGGCGGTCCCGCCGATCCCGCCGCACGCCACCTGGGAGCAGATCAAGGCATCCGCCTCGGCGGTGCTGCACGGGGACAGCGACCGGGGTTCCGTGATGCGCCAGGGGCTGAAGGCGAAGATCCAGGACTTCCTGCCCGGAGGAGGCGGCTGATGACCTCCGGGGCCGAGCCGGTCGACCTGGCCGGCCTGGAACGCGCACTGGAAGCCGAGGTGGACGGGGAGATCCGGTTCGACGCGGGCAGCCGTGGCGCCTACTCCACCGACGCCTCGAACTACCGGCAGGTGCCCCTCGGGGTGGTCGTCCCCCGGTCCGTGGAGGCCGGGGCGCGGGCGGTGTCGGTCTGCGCGCGCTTCCGCGCCCCCGTCCTGTCGCGGGGCGGCGGGACGAGCCTGGGCGGCCAGTGCACCAACGAGGCCGTGGTGATCGACTGGACCAAGTACTGCAACCGGCTGGTCTCCGTGGACCCGCAGGCGCGCACCTGCGTCGCCGAGCCCGGTATCGCCCTGGACGAGCTCAACCGGCAACTGGAGCCGTACGGCCTGAAGTTCGGCCCCAAACCGGCCACCCACAGCCACTGCACGATCGGCGGGATGGTCGGCAACAACAGCTGCGGGGCGTCGGCGCAGGCGTACGGCAAGACGGTGGACAACGTCCGGCGCCTGGAGGTCCTCACCTACGCCGGGGACCGCTTCTGGGCCGGCCCGGCCGGCCCCGGGGAGTTCGAGGCGATCGTCGCGGCGGGCGGGGCCCGGGCCCGGCTCCACCAGGGGCTCAAGGACATCGCCACACGCCACATGGCCGAGATCCGCCGCGGCTACCCGAAGATCCCCCGGCGGGTGTCGGGGTACAACCTGGACTCGCTGCTCCCCGAGAACGGGTTCCACGTGGCCCGGGCCCTGGTGGGCAGCGAGGGCACGCTGGTGACGGTCCTGCGGGCGGAGCTGGACCTGGTCGAGGTCCCGGCGGCCGAAGCCCTGCTCGTCCTCGGCTACGAGGACGTGTACGCGGCCGCCGACGCGGTGCCCTCCGTCCTGGAGCACTGCCGGCCCGCGCAGCTCGAAGCCGTCGACGGCCGTATGGCGCAGCTGATGCGCGAGGAGAAGGTCCACCTGCGTTCCGTGGAGCTGCTGCCCGAGGGCGACGCCTGGCTCCTCGTGCAGTTCACCGCCCACAGCAAGGAGGAGGCGGACCGGCAGGCGCGGGAGCTGCTGCACGCCCTCGGCCGGGGCCAGGACGACCCCTCGGTGGCGTTCTCCGACGACCCGCCCCGGGAGCAGGAGTTCCTCAAGGCCCGTGAGGCGGGGCTCGGGGTGACGGCCCGGCCGCCGGACGGTTCGGAGACCTGGGAGGGCTGGGAGGACTCCGCCGTCGCCCCCGAGCGGCTGGGCGCCTACCTGCGGGACCTGGAGCGGCTGTACCGGCGCTACGGCTACCAGAAAGCCTCCCTGTACGGGCACTTCGGCCAGGGCTGCGTGCACACCCGGATCCCCTTCGGGCTGCGCGACGCCAAGGGGGTGGAGGCGTTCCGCTCGTTCCTGTGCGACGCGGCCGATCTGGTGTCCTCGTACGGCGGGTCGCTGTCGGGCGAGCACGGCGACGGGCAGGCGCGCGGCGAGCTGCTGCCGCGGATGTTCGGTACGGCGCTCATGGAGGCGATGGGCGAGGTCAAGGCGCTCTTCGACCCGGGCGACCGGATGAACCCCGGCAAAGTGATCGCCCCCCACCCGGTGGACTCCCACCTGCGTCTGGGTCCCGGCTGGCGGCCCCGGGCGCAGCACGCCACCTACTTCGCCTACTCCCAGGACGGCCACGACTTCAACCGGGCCGTGCAGCGGTGCGTGGGCGTCGGCAACTGCCGTACGCACGAGGGCGGGGTGATGTGCCCCTCGTACCGGGCCACCCTGGAGGAGGAGCACTCGACGCGGGGCCGGGCCCGGCTGCTGTTCGAGATGCTCGACGGGCACGGCGACTCCCCCGTCGGCGGCGGCTGGCGCTCCACCGAGGTACGGGACGCGCTCGACCTGTGCCTGTCCTGCAAGGGCTGCGCCTCCGACTGCCCGGTGGGCGTCGACATGGCCACGTACAAGGCGGAGTTCCTCGCACAGCACTACCGCCGGCGGCTGCGCCCGCCCGCGCACTACTCCCTGGGCTGGCTGCCGCTGTGGGCGCGGCTCGCGCGCACCGGTCCGGGCCTGGCCAACGCCGCTCTGCGGGCGCCGGTGCTGGGCCGGCTGGGGAAGCTGGCGGCGGGCGTGGATCCCCGCCGGGAGGCGCCGCCGTTCGCCGCCGCCTCCTTCCAGGAGGTCTGGCGGCGCGCACGGCGTCCCGAGCCCCGGCCGGACGACGCGCGCACCGTGGTGCTGTGGCCGGACACGTTCACCAACCACTTCCATCCGCAGATCGCCCGCGCGGCCGTCCGCGTCCTGGAGGACGCCGGTTTCCGCGTGGCGGTCCCGACCGCCCCGGTGTGCTGCGGGCTGACCTGGATCTCCACCGGGCAGCTCGCCACCGCGCGCCGGGTGCTGGAGCGCACCACGCGGATCCTGCGCCCCTGGCTGGAAGCCGGAGCGCCTGTCGTCGCGCTGGAGCCCTCCTGCGCGGCCGCGCTGCGGTCCGACGCGCCGGAGCTGCTGGCCGGGGACGAGGACACCCGGCGGCTGGCCGCGCAGACGCGCACCTTCGCCGAACAGCTCGTCCACCACGCCCCCGAGGCATGGCGGCCGCCGCGGGCGGTGCGGGCGGCGACGGTGCAGACCCACTGCCACCAGTACGCGGAGCTGGGCACCGAGGCGGACCAGGAGCTGATGCGGCGGGCCGGGCTCGACGCCGATGTGCTCGACGCCGGTTGCTGCGGGCTGGCGGGCAACTTCGGCTTCGAGCGCGGGCACTACGAGCTGTCGCTGGCCATCGCCGAGCAGGGTGTGCTGCCGGCCGTCCGCGCGACCGCCGACGACGCCTTCGTCCTGGCGGACGGCTTCAGCTGCCGGACCCAGATCGAGCAGGCGGGCACGGGGCGCCGGGCGCTGCACCTGGCCGAGGCCCTCGCCCTCGCCCTGGACGGGCCCCCGCCGCGGGAGCACCCGGAACGGGGCGCCCCCAAGGCGGTGCGCGGGGGTGCGCGGGGGCACCGCGCGGCCGGCGACGTCATGGCCCACCGGCGCAACCCACGTGCACCGTTGTGACGCGCACGGCGAGGCCCTGACGTGGGTACGCGGGCCCGGCGGGGAGCCGGCAACTCCCCGCCGGGCCCGCGTACGTCGTGCGGCTACGAGGGGCGGTGCCCCTCGCCGCGATGGCGCAGGGCCGTCACGGCCAGGCCGGCCGCCGCCGTCGCGGCGCCGGTCCACAGCAGGCGCGGGCGGCGGGCCGCCCACGCCTCGGGGGAACGCGGGTGGGAGCGGTCGTCGAAGCCCCCGTGGGCCCCGTAGTCGCGGCCGTCCTCGCCGTCGAGGGGGTGCCACAGGTTGTGCGGGCGGTCCTCGCGGTTCGGCTCGGGGGTCTGCTGGGAGGAGAAGCCGGTGCGGGCGAGGTAGCGGTCCAGCAGGCCCGGCACGATCCGGTTGGCGATCACGGCGGCCAGGGCGCGGCCGCCGACGCAGTACATGCGGCGGCCCGGATGGTCGGCGGCGTACACGATGGCCCGGGCGGCGACTTCCGGCTGGTAGATGGGCGGCACGGGCTGCGGCCGGTGCGGCAGCCGCGACAGGCCCCAGGAGAACTGGGGGGTGTTGACGGCCGGCAGCTGGACCACCGTCACCTTCACCCGGCTGCCGTAGTGCATGAGTTCGGTGCGTACGGCCGAGGTGAAGCCCTGGACGGCGTGCTTGGCTCCGCAGTACGCCGACTGGAGCGGGATCGAGCGTTCGCCGAGCACGGATCCCACCTGGACGATCGTCCCCTTGTTCCGGGGCAGCATCCGGTCCAGCGCGGCCCGCGTGCCGTGGACGTAGCCGAGGTAGCTGACCTCGGTGACGCGCCGGAACTCCTCGGGGCGGATCTCGACGAACGGCGCGAAGACGGTGGTGAAGGCGACGTTGACCCAGACGTCGACGGGCCCGAAGACGGCCTCCACCTGGTCCGCGGCCGCCGACACCTGTGCGGGGTCGCTGACGTCGGCGGGCAGCACCAGGGGGGTGCCGCCCGCCCGCGCCACCTCGTTGGCCGCCGCTTCGAGCCCGGCGCGGCCGCGGGCGATCAGCGCCACCCGGGCGCCGCGCGCGGCGAACGCAAGGGCGGTGGCGCGGCCGACGCCGGCGCTCGCTCCGGTGACGACCACGGTCTGGCGGGGGCGGTGGTGCTCACCGCGGGTCGTGTCCATGGTGTCGGGCTCCCTGTCGTCGCGGTGCGTCCTCACCGTTCGTCGGTGTGCCGCTCGCGCGCCCACAGGGGCAGCACGAACCAGCACAGCAGGTACCAGCCCGCCACCCCGCTGACCAGGCACGGGACGAGGACCCCGTGGATGGCCACGCGCAGGACGAGCAGCAGGGCGGAGATGAAGGTGGCCAGCAGCAGCACGACGCCGGTCAGGGTCAGGCGCGAGGCCCAGAGCACCGCCTGGGGTTTGATCCGGCGGCCCGAGACGATGCGGTGGAAGGACACCGGGCCGATGAGCGCGCCCGCCGCCAGCGAGCCGACCACCACCGTGCTGACGTAGATGGCCCGGTCGGTGCCGGAGAGCTGCTGGAAGTGGGGGGTGAAGGCGACCGTCAGCAGGAAGCCGAACAGGATCTGTACGCCCGTCTGGGCGACCCTGATCTCCTGCATCAGCTCCTGCCACTGCCGGTCGGCCCGCTCCTCCCTGCTCTCGTGCCGCCCCCGCTCGTCCCGTCGCGCGCCGGCCGGGGCCACGGGGGCGTGCCGCTCGTCCATTCCTGCATTTCCTCCCGTCCGGGCCGCCTCCGGTCCGCCCCTGCGCCTACCCCGGCGGCCCGTGCGCACACGCCGCGCGCGGAGGACTGGGCGCGGTGTGCCCGGGTAGGCGCTGGGCGTCCACGGCGAGGAGGTCCCGGATGCGTGCGCGCGAGGACGGCGGGGACATCCCGCTCGAGCGGATCGAGGTGGCCGCGTACACCGTGCCGACCGAGGTGCCGGAGGGGGACGGCACCCTCGCCTGGGATGCCACCACCGCGGTGGTGGTGGAGGCGTGGGCGGGCGGTGTGCACGGCCTGGGCTGGACCTACGCCCCGGCCGCGACCGCGCACCTGGTGCGGGAGCTGCTGGCCGGCGTGGTGACGGGGCGCGACGCTTTCGGGGTGGCGGGGCTGCACGAGTCGATGTGCCGGGCGGTGCGCAACGCGGGACGGCCCGGTGTCGCCTCGTGCGCGATCTCGGCGGTGGACGTCGCCCTGTGGGACCTCAAGGCGCGCCTGCTGGGACTGCCGTTGGCGGACCTGGTCGGGGTGGTATGCCCGGAGGTGCCGGTGTACGGGAGCGGCGGGTTCACCACGGAACCGGACGCGCGGCTGCGGGCGCAGCTGGAGAGCTGGGTCCACGGTCTCCACATCCCGCGCGTGAAGATCAAGATCGGGCAGGACCGGGGCCGGGCGGTGGGCCGCGACCTGGCCCGGGTGGCGCTGGCCCGGGAGGTGATCGGCCCCGAGGCCGAGCTGTACGTGGACGCCAACGGGGCCTACGCACGCGGGCAGGCGCTCCGCGTGGGCCGCGAGCTGTCGGCGTACGAGGTCTGCTGGTTCGAGGAACCGGTGTCCTCCGACGACCTGGCCGGGCTGCGGATGCTGCGCGACCGCCTCGACAGCGACGTGGCGGCCGGCGAGTACGGCTACGACCTGCCCTACTTCGCACGGATGACGGACGCCGGGGCGGTGGACTGCCTCCAGGCGGACGCCACCCGCTGCGGCGGGATCACCGAGTGGCTGCGGGTGGCCGCGCTGGCACGGGCGCGGGGGCTGGAGCTGTCGGCGCACTGCGCCCCGCACGTCCACGCCCATCCGGCGGCCTGCGTACCGAACTTCCGGCATGTCGAGTGGTTCCGCGACCACGCCCGGCTGGAGCCGTTGCTCTTCGAGGGCGACGGGCTGCTGGACCCGTCCGGGGGCACCGTACGGCCCGCGGCCTCGGGGGCGCCCGGGCTGGGGCTGGCACTGCGCCGGAGCGGGGTGGAGGAGTACCGGGTCGCCTGAGTGCGGCCCGGGCCGCCGAACCGTCCAGCGAGAGGGGATGAGTCCCACGGAACGCCGGTCTGCCGAACCCCGCCCGGGACCGCGTCACGTGCCGCGGCCGCTGCGGGACTACGCGCTGCTGGCCGACGGAGAGCGCGGCGCGCTGACGGGGCCGGACGGGGACGTGGTGTGGCTGTGCGTGCCCGGCTGGGACGATCCGGCCGTTTTCTCGGAACTCATCGGAGGCGCGGGCGCGTTCACGGTACGTCCGGAACCCTCCTGGAAGGTCTCGGGCGGCTCGTACGCGGAGGGCTCGCTCATCTGGACCGCCCGCTGGACGCTGCCGGACGCGGTGGTGGAGTGCCGCGAGGCCCTGGCCGCCCCGGCGCAGGCGCACCGGGCGGTGCTGCTGCGGCGGATCCGGGCCGTGGCGGGAGCCGTGCGGATGACCGTACGGCTCGCGGTGCGCGGGGAGTACGGGAGCGCGCCCGCGCCGGTGCTCCGGAGGGCCGGGGAACGGCGGTGGGAGGGGGCGTGCGGCCCGCTGCGGGTGCGGCTGGACGGTCTGGACGCGGTCCGTACCGGGCCGGAGGGGGAGCTGGACGCGCTCGTCGGCCTGCGGGAGGGCGGCGTGCACGACCTGGTGCTGGAGATCGGCGACCGGCCGCTGGGCGAGCCGGTCGACGCCGGGTCCGCGTGGCGGCGTACGCGGGAGTTCTGGGCGGCGGCGGTGCCCGCGTGCTCCGGGCTGACGGCCGCGCGGGACGTGCGCCAGGCGTACGCCGTCCTCACCGGCCTCACCAGCCCGCGCACCGGTGCCATGGTCGCGGCGGCCACCACCTCCCTGCCCGAGCACGCCGACGCCGGCCGGGACTACGACTACCGCTACGCCTGGCTGCGCGACCAGTGCTACGCCGGCCAGGCGGTGGCCGTGCACGGCCCGCACCCGCTGACGGACGCCGCCGCGCGGGTGGCCGCCGCGCGGGTGCTCGCGGATGGGCCGGGGCTGCGGCCCGCGTACCGCACCGACGGCTCGCCGGTGCCGCCCGAGCGCCGGCTGCCGCTGTGCGGCTACCCGGGCGGGGCCGACCGGATCGGCAACCGCGCCGGGGCGCAGTTCCAGCTGGACACCTTCGGGGAGGTGCTGGAGCTCCTCGCGGCGGCGGCCCGCCACGACCGCCTGCCCGAGGACGGTCTGCGGGCGGCGGTGGTCGCCGGGAAGGTCCTGGAGGAGTACTGGGACCGCCCGGACGCGGGGCTGTGGGAGCTGGACCCGGCCTGGTGGACGCACTCCCGGCTGGCCGCGGTCACCGGGCTGCGGGCGGCCGCGCGGGAGATCGGGGGTGCGGCCGGGTCCCGCTGGAACGAGCTCGCGGAAACGATCCTGCGGGAAACGCGGCGGCGGTGCCTGCACCCCTCGGGCCGCTGGCAGCGCTCCGCCACGGACCCCCGCCCGGACGCGGCCCTGCTGCGGCCGCTGGCCTCGCCATACTGGCCGGGCCCGCGCCCGGTCGCGGCGGCCACCCGGGAGGCCGTCACCCGGGAGCTGGCCGAGGACGGGTTCGTGTACCGCTTCCGGCACGGGGACGGCCCCCTGGGCGAGGCGGAGGGCGCCTTCCTGCTGGGCGGGTTCCTGATGTGCTCCGTCTGCCTGGAGCACGGCCTGCCGGTGGAGGCGGGCCGCTGGTTCGAGCGGACCCGGACGGCCGCGGGGCAGGCCGGGCTGTTCGCGGAGGAGTACGACGTCCGCAACCGCCGGCTGCGCGGCAACCTGCCGCAGGCGTTCGTCCACGCGCTGCTGCTGGAGAGCGCGGTACGGCTGGACCGCGCGACGGGCTGACACTCCCCCGGGGGCCCGCGTGCTGACGGTTCCTCATATGACATCTGTCATCCGGCACACGTGATCCCGGGCTCTGCCGTCCACCTCCTCCTCCGGGGAAGGATGACCATCAAGAAAACGACCACGGGGGAAACACGTGAACGTCCTGAAGAAGAAGACGACCGAACCGGCCGGAGAAACCGTCGCCGCCGAAACCCTGACGCCGGCCGACTACCGGCTTCCGCTCTGGTTCTTCGGCTTCGAGGGGGTCCTCGCGGCCGCCTTCGACATCCTCAGGGCCTTCCCGGCGGTCTGGCCGGTGCTGCTGGTCCTGCTGGCCGTGAACATCACGGTGTCCCTGACGATGATGAAGAGGCGTCTGAAGCTCGCCAAGGCGCTGTGGCGCGGCAAGGAGACCCGCAGGGTCGCCATCGCCCTGGTCCTCCTGCGGGTGGGCAGCCATTTCGCCCTCAACGCCGTGGGCCTCGCGGTCACTTCCGCCCTGGGCCACATGCTGTTCGCCCTCGTGATGAGCGCGACCACGATCGGCCTGCTGGCCTACTCCCAGGAGACGGCCATCCGCGCCCTCACCCCCTCCGGCACCGCCCGCTAGTCCGCGTCCGCACCGCCGTTGCGCAGGATCCGGAAGCTCCGGGGGTCGGCCGGATCGCGGTCGGCCACCTGGACCGGTGCCCCGGCCCACTGCCAGACGCCGGTCTGCGGTGTGCGGGAGAACCGGATCGTTCCCCGGGTGCCCTCGACGCTGAGGTGCGGCCAGGCCGCGGCCGTACGCGCCCGGTCGTCCGCGCCGTGGGAGCGCAGTGCTTCGGCGAGGACCGTGACGGTGTCGTAGCCCTCGAAGGCGACGAAGGAGGGCGCTTCGCCCAGCCGCCCGCGCAGGGCCTCCCGGACGCGGGCGCCGAGCGGGCCGAGCCGCTCCGGCAGGTAGCGCAGGAACGGCACCGCCGCGCCGTCCTCGCCCAGCAGCCGCGCCCATGAGGCCAGCTCCGGCTGCCCGGCGGGCGCTCCGATCGTGATCTCGGCCAGGCGCCGGTCGCCGCGGACGGCCCTGACGAGCGGCACCGCCGGTTCCGGGTGGCCGACCAGGAGGAGGAGGGCGGTCGCGCGTCGGGCGTGGAGCTCCTCGCACACCCCCTCGGGGCCCAGCGCGGCCATGTCGAGTGCGGCGAGCGTGGCGCCGTACGGGGCGAGCCTCTCGCGCAGGATCCGCGTCCCGGACGCCCAGTAGACGCCCGGGCCGGCCGCGACGGCGATGCGGCGGTGTCCCGCGCCGAGGAGGAAGTCGGCATAGGTGCGCCAGCCGCGGGACTGCGGCGGGGGAAGGCGCGCCACCCACCGCGCCGGCCGCTCGGTCAGCGCGTCGAGCACCGCCGAGGAGCACAGGAACGGTACGCCGAGGGCGTCGGCCCGGTCGGCGGCCACGCGGGCGACGACGCTGTGGTACTCCCCCGCCAAGGCGGCCACGCCCAGCCCGGCCAGCTCCTCCACCGCGGCGGCGGCGCGCCGCGGGTCGGCGGCGGTGTCCCGGACCACCAGTTCGAGGGGCCGCCCGGCGATCCCGCCGGCTGCGTTGGCCTCGTCGGCGGCCAGCTAGAGCCCGGCGAGCAGGTGCCGGCCCGCTTCGGCCCAGCCGGGCCGGGTCAGCGGGACGAGGGCGCCGACACGGACCGGCGGTGGCGTACTGACGTGCTGGTCTGTCTCTCCCATGCCGGCCATTGCATCCACCCCCTCAGCGCGGGGCAACCGATTTCCCCGCTCCTTCCGAGGCCGGCGGGGTCGGCCGGGGGCCTTCGGGAGGGCACTCCCCGGCTTCCTGGCCGGTGTCGACGTCGGCGCGTCGCATGAACCGCTCCCAGCCCTCGGTGGCGCGGGCGCGCAGGGACCGGTCCGGGGCGCCGGGCTCGGGCTCCTGCACCTCGAAGGTCCGTCCGCTGGCCCCGGGCTTTCTTCGGGGCAGTGCAGGGGTGGTGGACATGCGCGTTGCTCCTCTCCGACGGCGGATGCGACGGGCCGGGGGCCGGGCGGGGACCCGGGTCTGCGACGCCGTCGCGAGGGGGAGCACTTCCGGAGCGGGTGGCCGGATCCGGCGTGCGGTGACCACCATCGCTGCCGGACGGCCGATCAATCAATGGCCGCGTCGCGACGGATTCCCCGCCACGCCCGCGGCGAGCCGGTATTCCGGTGGCGCCATGTCCCCGGCCCTGACGTCCGGGCCGGCGCATCCCCGTGACTCTTCGGCAGCGCCTTCCGGGCACTTACCGCCGGGCCCGGGCGGCCGCCGGTTCGCCGTTGCCCGTGCGGGGGCTCGGCGGGAGGACCGTGTTGCCGGAGCCGGGGGTGCGGGAGGCGGTGAAGGCTCCGGGAGCCACGCGCACAGCGCCGGCTTCCATGGCGGCGGCGAGGAGGGAGACGTGCGGTATTCGGCTCATGGGGCTCTCCTGGGATGCGCGGCTGGGCGGGGGCCGGAGGGGGCGCCTGGTGCGGCGTCGTCTCCGTGTCTCCCATTGAGCCGCGCGCCAGGGGTTCCCGTCATGCCCCTGCACTTCGGGGCTTGACAGCCGCCCGGCCGGGTGGGTCAGGCGGTCACCTTGGAGATGAAGGCGGCGAGGTTCGCCAGGGTCCGCCCGGCCTTCTCCTCCTCCGTGAGGCTCTCGTGGAGCCGCGCGCCCGGGGTTCCCGGTTCCTTCCTCCCGCGTACGTACAGGGAGCAGGCGAGGTCGTCGCACATGTAGGCGCCTACGGAGTTGCCCTCCTGCCCGGCCTTGCCGGCCTTCGGCGCGACCATCAGGGACACGCCGCCGTCATGGGTGGTCAGGCACACCGAGCACATGCTGCGCCGCATCTGGCCCGAGCTCTGGGCGGGGCGGCGCAGGACGAGGGCCTGGGTGCGGCCGTCGATCTGGGTCACCAGGTAGGCGCGGCCCGGGGACTGCGGGTCGCGCCAGCCGAGGTAGTCCAGGTCCTCCCAGGGACGGTCGGCCAGGTCACGGGGGACGGACAGGCGCTTGGCCTCGCCCTTGGTGCAGTTGATGAAGGCGGCGCGGATCTCTTGCTCGGTCAGTGGCTTCATGGGCAGCACGCTAAGTTGCCTAAAAGCTTTAGGCAAATGCATTATTGCCTCAGGCAGAAGCCGTAGGCACGAAGGCATGAGGGAAGAGCCATGGGGCGTATCGGACTGACCACGGACCGCCTGGTGCGGGCGGGGGCGGAGCTGGCCGACGAGGTCGGCTTCGAGCACGTGACGGCCTCGGCGCTCGCGCGGCGGTTCGACGTCAAGGTCGCCAGCCTGTACTCCCACGTCCGCAACTCCCGGGACCTCAAGGCGAAGATCGCGCAACTCGCCCTGGAGGAGCTCGCCGACCGCGCCGCGTCCGCCCTGGCCGGGCGCGCCGGCCGGGACGCGCTGACCGCCCTGGCCGACGTCTACCGCGACTACGCCCACGAGCACCCCGGCCGCTACGACGCCTCCCGGTTCCGGCTCACCGCGCAGGAGGCGGCCGCCAGCGCCGGGCCCCGGCACGCGGAGATGATGCGGGCGGTCCTGCGCGGCTACGACCTGACCGGCCCGGACCAGACGCACGCCGTCCGGCTCCTGGGCAGCGTCTTCCACGGCTACGTCAGCCTGGAGCTGGCCGGAGGCTTCAGCCACAGCACCCCCGACTCCCAGGAGAGCTGGACATGGACCCTCGACGCCCTCGACACCCTGCTGCGCGGCCGGGCGACGGCATGACCCCGCCCGGTACGGCCGCGCCCGTCACCACCCCCCTCACCGCGGAGCTCCTGCGCGGAGCCCTGGACACCGAGCACACCGGGCGCGGGCTGCTGCCGCACCGGCTGCCCGCCCGGGCCCGGGCCCAGAACACCGACGCCCAGCTGGCCATGGCCGAGTCCCAGCCCTCCGGCGTACGGCTGGCCTTCCGCACCGAGGCCACCGTCGTCGAGCTGGACACCCTGCCCGTCAAGCGCCTCTACACGGGAGCGCCGGCCCGGCCCGACGGGGTCTACGAGCTCCTCGTCGACGGCCGCCCGGCCGCGCGGGCGACCGCGGCGGGCGGCGACACCCTGACCGTCGATCCGGCCACGGGCTCCGTCGCGCACCGGACCGGGCAGCCGGTCACCCTGCGCTTCACCGGCCTGCCCGGCCGGATGAAGGACGTGGAGCTCTGGCTGCCGCACGACGAGACGGCGCAGCTCGTCGCGCTGCGCACCGACGCCCCCGTCAGCCCCGCGCCGGACCGAGGCCGCCGGGTGTGGCTCCACCACGGCAGTTCGATCAGCCAGGGCTCCGGTGCCACGCACCCCACCGGCACCTGGCCGGCGCTCGCCGCCTCCCTCGGCGGGGTGGAGCTGGTCAACCTGGGCCTGGGCGGCAGCGCACTGCTGGACCCGTTCACGGCCCGCGCCCTGCGCGACGCCCCGGCCGACCTGATCAGCCTCAAGCTGGGCATCAACCTGGTCAACACCGACCTCATGCGGCTGCGCGCCTTCACGCCCGCCGTCCACGGCTTCCTCGACACGGTCCGCGAGGGGCACCCGGACACGCCGCTGCTGGTCGTCTCGCCGCTCCTGTGCCCCCTCCACGAGGACACCCCCGGGCCGACGGCCTTCGACACCGAGGCGCTCGCCGAGGGGAAGCTGCGGTTCCGTGCCGCGGGAGACCCGGCGGGGGTGGCCGCCGGGCAGCTGACGCTCACCGTCATCCGGGCGGAGCTGGCGAGGATCGTGGAGCAGCGCGCCGCCGAGGACCCGCACCTCCACCACCTCGACGGCCGCGAGCTCTACGGCGGGGCCGACGCCGCCGACCTCCCGCTGCCCGACGCCCTCCACCCGGACGCCGCCACGCACCGTCGCATCGCCGAACGCTTCGCCGCTCTGGCCTTCGGCGCCGACGGCTTCTTCGGGAACGGCCCCCGCTGACGCCCGGCCCCGCCCGCCCCGGTCAGCGCGTGCGCGGCACGTGCTGGGTGACGCAGTGGACCCCGCCGCCGCCCCAGGCCAGGATCCGGGCGGGGGTGCCGACGACCTCGCGGCCGGGGAAGAGCGTACGGAGCTGGGCGAGGGCCGCGGTGTCGGCCGGTTCCCCGGAGAGCGGGACGACCACCTGGGCGGCCGTCAGGTAGTAGTTCGTGTAGCTGAAGGTCTCGACCAGGAGGCCGTTCTGGCGGAAGTGCGGCTGGTATTCCATCTCCACCAGCGTGAAGGGGCGTCCGCAGGCGTCGGTGGCGGCTGCCAGGACCGCCTTGTTGGCGGCCATCCGCGCGTGGTTGGGGCTGGCGGTGTCGGGCTGGGTGTGCAGGAGGAGCCGGGCGGGGCCGAGGTAGGCGGCGACGAGGTCGATGTGGCCGTTGGTGATCGTGTCGTTCGCCAGACCGTACGGGAGCCAGATCAGCTTCGTCGCACCATAGGCGGCCAGCAGGGTGGACTCGATCTGGGCGCGGGTCATCGTGGGGTTGCGGTTGGGGTTGAGCAGGCACTCCTCCGTGGTGATCAGGGTGCCCTGGCCGTCGGTGATGACGGACCCTCCTTCGAGGACCATGGGGACGTCGCGTCGCGGCACGCCGAGGTGGTCGCAGACGCCGACCGGCAGCAGGTCGTCCTTGTCGTACGGGTACTTGCCGCCCCAGCCGTTGAAGCCGAAGTCGAGGCCGATGCTGCGGCTCTTCGCGGCGTCGAGGGCGAATATGGGCCCGGTGTCCCGCGTCCAGCAGTCGTTGACGGGGTACTCGACGACGGTGACGGTGGGGCCGCACTGCGCGCGGGCCTCGGCGGTGTGCCCGGGCTCGGCGAACATCAGGACCGGCTCGGAGCGGGCGATGGTCCGGGCGATGCCCGCGATCTCGCCCTGTACGTCGGCCAGCAGGGAGCCCCAGCCGTCCGTGCGGTCCCAGGGCCAGGACATGACGCAGCAGGAGTGGTCCTCCCACTCGGCGGGCGCCGTGTACTTCTCGTCGGCGCCCGCGGCGGCGAGGGCGCGGCCGCCGAGGAGGGTGGCGGCGGTGGCGGAGAGCGCGGCGGCGCCGAAGCCCCGCCGGGTCATCGATGGCAGGTTCATGACATAGCTCCTGATGTGGTGGGTGGGTGGGAGAGAGGTGCGGGGCGGGTGAGCGCCCGGGTCAGGAGGGCCCGGCCTCCAGGGCGCGGAGCTTCTCCTGGGGGCGCCGGACCAGCAGGTAGAGCAGGCCGGCCGTGATCACGGCGCCGATGCCCAGGAGTCCGGCCCAGACCTGGTACCAGGGGGCGCCGGGCGGGGCGAGGACCGGCCGCGGCCAGCAGACGTTGACCACCTCGAAGGCCGTCCACAGCACGGCGAGCACGTTGAGGAAGGTCCCGGTGCGGCCCAGGCGGACATGCCCGGACGGCACCCAGCCGCCGCGCAGCCGGGCGAGGAGCGCGGCCAGCGAGACCAGGAAGAACGGCAGGAAGGTGGCGGCCGTACCGAAGGCGATCAGGCTGCCGATGGCGGTGGCGTTCAGGCCGAGCAGCAGGGCGGAGCAGCTGACCGCCGTCGAGGCCAGCAGGCCGCCGATCGGGGCCTGACGCCGGTTGACCTTCCGCACCTGGCGGGAGAAGGGGAAGACCCCGTCGCGGGCCAGCGAGTAGACGCCGCGGGCCGCGCCGCCCTGGGAGGCCATGGCGCAGGCGAGGAATCCGATCAGGACGACGAGGACGAACGGCTTGTCGGACCAGGAGCCGAAGGAGGTGACCACGGCGGTGGTCACCGGGTCGAGGTCCCGGCCGGCGACGACCGCCGCCGGGTCGGGATGGGCCAGGGCCACCGCCATGGCGTTGAGGATGACCACGGTGCCGACGCTGAGGAGCGCCCACCACATGGCACGCGGTACCTGGCGCCCGGCGTCCTTGGTCTCCTCCGCCGTGGACACGCAGGCGTCGAAGCCGATGAACCCCCAGCCCGCGACGGCGAGGACGGCCAGGAAGGCCGCCACCGTGGAGCCGCCCGACAGCTGCTCGGCTCCGAGGGTCTCGGTGAAGAGGGAGAAGCCGTGCTTGCGGAAGAACAGCAGCAGGCTGAAGCCGACCAGGACCGAGGCCACCGCCTCGGCGGCGATACCGAGCGACACGAAGAGGCTGAGGATCCTGATGCCGAAGGCGTTGACCGCCGTACAGGCCAGCAGGACGGCCGCGGACACCGCCACCATGGCCCCCGGTGAGGGGGTGACCCCGATCAGGGCGAAGACCCAGGGCGCGGCCAGGTAGGCGACGGTCGTGTTGCCGAACATGACGGCGAACTGCCAGACCCAGCCGCTCATCCAGCCGTAGGAGGGGCCGAGCAGGCGGCGCCCCCACTGGTAGGGGCCGCCGGCGAGCGGCCACTGGGAGGCCAGCTCGGAGTAGACGTTGACGACGAGGCACTGGCCGAGCAGGACGACGGGCAGCGCCCACACCCAGGCGGGCCCGGCGATGGTCGTGCCGACCATCGAGACCGCGTAGAGCGCGACCACGGGCGAGACCACGGCGAAGCCCATGGCGATGTTGCCGAGGACCCCGAGGCTGCGGCGGAGTTCCTGCCGGTAGCCGAGTTCGCTCAGCCGGGCGGCGTCGCCGTCGCCGTCCGGAAGGGTGGCGGTGGCGGGTCTGCCGCCGGTGGAGGGTTGTGACACGTGACACCTCAGAGGGCAGGGGGAGCCGTCCGGCAAGCCGCGCCGCGCTCCCCGAAGCTAAAACTAACCGGGTTAGGTAACTGGGTTGCGGGGACGTTAACGCGCCCTCGGCCTCTTGGGAAGACCTGCCGACGGGTAACCTGGCGCCGAACGAGGGGGAGTGCCGCCGTGGGCCGACCGAGCCAGCCGCTGCTGAGCCGCGCGATCATCGCGCGCGCCGCACTGGAACTGCTCAACGAGGAGGGCCCGGACGCGTTGAAGATGCGCTCGCTGGCCGACCGGCTCGGGGTGCGGGGCGCCTCCCTCTACCACCACGTGGCCTCGAAGGACGACCTGCTCGACGCGGCGTCGGAGCTTCTCAACGAGGAGATCGACCTCGGGCCGCTCCAGGATCCCGACTGGCGCCGGGGCATCGCCGAGTACGCCCGCGGCTACCGCGGGGTGTACCTCCAGCATCCGCACATGATCGCGCTGGTGGCCCGCCGCCGGGTCGAGGCCGGACGGGCCCTGCTCAGCTACGACGCCCTGCTGAGCGCCCTGGTCCGGGCGGGCTGCACGCCCGCCGGGGCCGCCGAGGCCGCCGCCGCCCTCGACTACCTGGTACTCGGCTCCGCCCTGGAGACCTTCACGGCGGGCTTCACCCGCGCCCCGGGCGACTACCGGCCCGGGTACCCGGCCCTGGCCGACGCCCTCGAATCGACGCGCGGGAGGCCGGGCGGCCTCCCCGCCCTGGACGACCGCGGCTTCGAACTCGGCCTGCGGCTCATCCTGGACGGCCTGGCGGCGCAGCCGCCGGACGGCGCCTGAGCGGGCCGCGCCTCTGCGGGCGGCGCCGTACGACGGCCCACGCCTGAGCGGGCCCGCGCCTAAGCGGGTCGCACCGTCCGGGGGCCCGCGCAGGTGGCCCCGTACGCCTGGACGCGCTCGCGCAGTGCGCCGTCCGCGGTGACGACCATGCAGGGGCGGTCGGCATGGGCGGCGGCGAGCCGCACGATGAGGTCGTCCCCGCTGCCGGGCGCGGACTCCACCCGTACCCCGGGCACGGACTCCACCCCACGGGCGGCCCCCTCGACGACGAGGATGACCTCCTCACCACCCTCCCGCGCCGCGAGCCGGTCGCGCAGCCGCTCGGCGGCGCCCTTGCGGTCGCGCCACCAGCCGTCGGGGACGGAGCCGACGACGTTCGCCGCGTCGACGATCAGCACCGGGCGCGCGGTCATGACACCTCCCGGCAGCGCCGCCGGACCTGACACGGCGTGATGCGTTCCGCTCGTTCGCTCACGTGCGGTGATTCTGCCACGCCGGGCACCGCCCGGACGGCGCCGGCCCGGCCGCCGACTGGTTCTCGCGGCCGTCGCACGGTACGAAGTCCCCTGTGACCCATCAGACCCACCGTGCGACCGTCCGCGTGTTCATCGCCCTCGCCCCGCCCGACGACGCGAAAGAGGAGCTGGAGCGGGAGCTGCTGCCCGCCTACGCGGCGTACCCGCGGATGCGGTGGAACCGGATCGAGGACTGGCACATCACCCTGGCCTTCCTCGGCGAGCTCCCGGTCGCCGCCGTGCCCCGGCTGCGCGGGCCGCTCTGCGGACTCGCCGCGATACGCAGGCCCCTGCGGCTGGCGCTGCGCGGCGGGGGGCACTTCGACGAGCGGGTGCTGTGGACCGGGATCGACGGGGAGCTCGACGGGCTGCACCTGCTGGCCGCCGAGGTGCGCTCCCTCGTCCAGGAGTGCGGAATCCCCTACGAGGGACGGCCGTTGCGCCCCCACCTGACGCTGGCGCGCGCCCGCCGGGGCGACACGGCCAGCGTGCCGGAGGCCGCCGCCGGCCTCGCCGCCTTCCGCGGCCGCTCCTGGCACGCCGGGCGCCTGCACCTGGTGGGCAGCAACTTCGGGCGCGGCCCCGGTCCCCTCCACTACCGCGACATCGCCTCATGGGGCTTCGGCAGCGGGAGCTGAGCGCTCGACAGGGAGACGAGGGAAACAGTTGTGCGATCGGCGGGGCGCCGTCGATACTCACTACTTCCACGGGGGCGGTCCACGGACGTCCCCTGCCACAACACGTGCGGAACCAGAGGTGGGTCATGGCGTTGCTCCGGGGGGCGGGGCTGTCGCTGAAGCGATGGGTGGGCAGGAACGCCGAGCGGCTGGAGCGGGACTACGGCGATCCCGCGGTGACGCGGATCCGGGAGGCCGCGCAGGCGGCGGACTGGGCCCAGGTCCGCGAGGGGCTCGCGGCGCATCCCGAGAGCGAGGACCGCACCTGGCTGCTGTGGGCGGTCGGTGACACCGCCGGAGTGGAGCGGTGGATCCAGGACGCCGTCGCGGCGGAGCCGGATTCGGCGCTGCCCCTGCTGGTCGCCGGTGCGCGCTGGGTCAGATGGGGCTGGGAGGCCCGCACCGGGGCGCTGGCGAAACACGTCTCGCGCGAACAGTTCGAGGTGTTCCACGAGCGGCTGCGTCAGGCCGAGACCTGGCTGTACCGGGCCGCGGAGCTCGAACCCTCCTGGCTCTCGCCCTGGCACTTCCTCCAGGTCAGCGGGCGCGGACTGGAGGTCGGGCCGGTCCTGGCGCGGCGGCGGTTCGAGGCGGCCGCACGGCGGGCCCCGCACCATCTGCGGGTCCACCAGCAGCACCTCCAGCAGGTCTGCGAGAAATGGGGCGGCTCGCACGAGGAGATGCACTCCTTCGCCCGCTCCTCCATGCTCGCCGCGCCCGAGGGCAGCCTGCTGGGACAGCTCGTCGCGATCGCGCACATCGAGCAGTGGCTCCGCCTCGGCGAGGGGCCGGGCCGGCAGTACATGCGCCGCGAGGAGACCGCCGCCTCGCTGCGGGAGGCCGCCGAGCGGTCCGTCCTGCACCCTGGGGCCGAACGGGGCCAGGGCTGGGCCCAGGCGTGCAACAGCTTCGCCCTGGCCGCCTCGCTCGCCGGTGAGACGCAGCTGGCCCGCCGCTGTTTCGAGGCGGCGCCGGACACCGTCACCGAGTTCCCCTGGCAGTACGTCAACTCCGCCGACCCGGTCCTGGCCTACCGCCGGCACCGCTCGTCCGTCGGCGCCTGACCGCCGCCCGAACCCCCCTTCCCGCCGTACGGCACATCCGGACGCCGTACCGGCGCGTCTACCGAAAGATCCTCCACGGTGCCCCACTCCGAGTCCGCCCACACCTTCCAGGTCGACCTGCGCGGCCTGGTGGACCTGCTCTCCCACCACCTCTACTCCAGCCCGCGCGTCTACCTGCGCGAGCTCCTGCAGAACGCGGTGGACGCCATCACGGCCCGCCGCGCGGCCGACCCGTCCGCCCCCGCCACCATCACCGTGCGCACCGGGGACGGGCTCACCATCACCGACACCGGTATCGGCCTGACCGAGGCCGACGTGCACCGCTTCCTCGCCACCATCGGCCGCAGCTCCAAGCGGACCACGGACGGCGGCCTGGACGGCGCCGGACTCGACGAGGCGCGCGGTGACTTCATCGGGCAGTTCGGCATCGGTCTGCTCGCCTGTTTCGTCGTCGCCGACGAGATCACCGTGGTGAGCCGGCACGCCGGTGACCCCGCCGCGCCCGCCGTCGAGTGGCGCGGCCACTCCGACGGCCGCTACACCATCCGTACGCTGCCCGCCGGCACGGTGGCGGAGCCGGGCACCACGGTCCGGCTGAGCCCGCGCGCCGGCAACGCCGAGTGGACGGGCCCCGCCCGGGTCGTCGAGCTGGCCCGGCACTACGGCAGCCTGCTCCCGTACGAGGTCACCGTCACCGGGCCGGACGGCGCGAGCGTGCGGATCGACGCGCCGCCGCCGTGGGAGCGGGAGCACCGCTCGCCGCTGGCCCGCCGTGAGGCTCTGGCCGGGTACTGCCGTGAGGTCTTCGACTTCGCGCCGCTCGACACGATCGAGCTCGACCTGCCGGCGGCCGGGCTGCGCGGTGTCGCGTACGTCCTGCCGACCGCGCTGAGCCCGGCTCAGCGCGCGGGCCACCGGGTGCACCTGAAGGGGATGCTCCTGACGGACCGGGCGACGGAGCTGCTGCCCGAGTGGGCGTTCTTCGTGCGCTGCGTCATCGACACGACCAGCCTGCGCCCGACCGCCTCCCGCGAGGCGCTGTACGAGGACGGCACGCTGTCGGCGGTCCGGGACGCGCTGGGCGTACGGATCCGGGACTGGCTCACCGGGATCGCGGCGAGCGATCCGGCGCTGCTGCACCGGTTCATCGAGGTGCACCACCTGGCGGTGAAGGCGCTCGCCCGCTACGACGACGAGCTGCTGCGCATCGTGCTGCCGTGGCTTCCGTTCGAGACCACGGACGGCAACGTCACCCTGGAGGAGTTCGCCCGGAGCCACCCCACGGTCCTCGTCACGCGCAGCGTGGAGGAGTTCCGGCAGGTCGCGCCGATCGCCTCCGCGGCCGGCCTCGGGGTCGTCAACGGCGGCTACACCTACGACCGGGACCTCGTGCACCGGCTGCCCGAGATCCGGCCGGGCACGGCGGTGACGGACCTGGACCCGGCCACGGTCACCGCGCACCTGGACGCCGTGGAGCCGTCGGCGGAGATCCGCGCGGCGGCGTTCCTGGGCATCGCCCGGGAGGTGGTCGCCGCCCAGGACTGCGATGTGGTCCTGCGCGACTTCCAGCCGGTGACGGCTCCCGCGCTGCTGCTGGACAACCGGGAGGCCCGCCATGAGCGGACCCGGTCCTCGCTGGCCGCCGACAGCGACGGCCTGTGGGCCGACATCCTGGGCTCGCTGCGCAGTGAGACCCCGCGCGCCCAGCTGGTGCTGAACCACCTCAACCCGCTGGTGCGCCAGGCCGTCACGATCGAGGAGCGCGGGCTGGCCGTCGCCGCCGCCGAGTCCCTGTACGGACAGGCGCTGCTGCTGAGCCGCCGTCCGCTCAAGGCGAGCGAGAGCGCCCTGCTCAACCGGGCCTTCATCGGCCTGCTCACCCATGCCATGCACGGGGGCCGGGGCGGCGACGCGTCCGGCTCCGACTCCCGGAAGGAACCGTAGATGCTCGACACCCCGGAGGCCGTGTTCGAGGCGCTGCGTGAGAACCACGACCGCCCGCACGGGATGCAGCGCACCGTCACCGCCGAGGAACTGGTGGAGGCGGCAGAGCCGTTCGAGAAGCCGGAGGTGCTGGTCACGGCGCTGATGGAGCTGATGGCGGCGTACGAGTTCACCGGCGAGCACCGCAAGGCACCGGTGGTCTTCGCCCGGCTGCTGAAGCTGTGGGAGGACGCGCCGGGCGCGTTCAGCGAGTACGAGGCGCACCAGGTCCTGTGGCGGTTCAAGTGGGTGACGACCTCGCTGCTCCAGGTGCCCGAGGTTCCCCTGGCCGTGGTCGAGGGATGGACCGGGCGGATGCGGGAGCGGTACGAGGCGGACGGGCTCGGTGTGCAGCCGGTGGCGGCGATGCGCTACCACGTCGCCGCGCACACCGGCAGCGGGGTCGAGGACGCGTACGACCTGTGGGCCACGCGGCCACGGACCCGGCTGAGCGACTGCGAGGCGTGCGAGACCCGCCACCACGCGCTGCACCGGGTGGCGTCGGGGCAGGACGCGGCGGCGCTGGAGCTGTGGGAGCCGGTGCTCAGCGGTGCCTCGACGTGTTCGGAGGAACCGCAGTCGAGCCGGGCCCGGGCCCTGCTGCCGCTGGTGCGGCTGGGCCGGACCGACGAGGCCCGGGCCCACCACCTGGCCGGGTACCGCGCGGTGCGCGGCAGGACGGGGATGCAGCAGGAGGTGGGTCTGCACCTGGAGTTCTGCGCGCTGACCCGCAACGAGGGGCGCGGCCTGGAGGTCCTGGCCGAGAACCGGCCGCTGTTCGAGGCGACCGGCGCCCCGCTGGACCGCCTCGGGTTCCTCACGGGTGCCGAGGTGCTGCTGGCCCGGCTCGTGGCGGACGGGCACGCGCAGGCTCCGGTGGCCGGCCCGCCGGGGCGCAACTGGACGGCCGGGGAGCTGCTGGCCACCGTACGGGCCGAAGGGGAGGCGCTGGCCGCCGCCTTCGACGCGCGCAACGGCACGTCGGCGGTGGGTGACCGGCGCCGGGAGCGGCTGGAGCGGGCGCCGCTGCTGGACCAGCCGCTGCCGCTGGGGCTGCGTACGGCGGTCACCGCCGCGCGCCCGGCCGGTGCTGCCGTCCCCGCTGCCGGAGTACGGGAGGTCCCGGGGGACTTCGTCGCTCTGGTGCGGGAGGCGCGCCGGCTGGACGCGCTGGGCCACCCGGGGGACGCGGCGCTGTGGAAGCGGATCGCCGAGGCGGCGGACGCCGACGGGTACGCGCACGAGGAGCGGCTCGGACCGGAGGGCCGGCTGCGCGCCGAGCTCGCCCAGCAGCGCGCCTTCGACCTGCGGGTCCAGGACCGCGACGGCGAGGCCGTCACGCTGATGCGGGAGGCCGCCGGCCTGTTCGAGCGGGCCGGCATGACCTGGGACGCCCTCGCGTCCCGCTCGATGGCACTGGCCTGGACGTCGGAACCCGGCAGCGAGCCGGAGCCGGAGGCCGGCGCCGGGAACGCGCCCGCGGACGGGTCCGCGGACGGCGCCGGGCGTGACGCGGTGTGGGAGGGGCTGGAGGGGTTCGTGCGGGAGGCGGACGAGCTGCTCGCCTCGGGCGCGGACGCCGACGCCGCCTACGACGTCCCCGGGACCGACGCCGCCGTCACCGGCACCGGGCCGGGGAGCATCGCCGCCCGGCGGTACCTGACGGTGCTCTACGCCCGGGCGTACGGCGCGTTCCACGCGGCCATGGCGGAGCACCCGGAGCCCTCGGCGGCCGCCCGCGAGAGGTTCGAGGCGGCGGCCGGGGCCCTGCGCACCGAGGCGGAGCGCCTGGCCGTACCGCACCAGGCGGCCAACGCGCTGGAGTTCAGCGCCAACTTCGTCCTGCGCCTCGGGGAGACGGACCGCGCCGAGCAGGAGCTGCGGGCGGTGCTGGAGGAGCTGGACGCGGGCGCGCCGGAGCGTCCCTGGAAGGGCAGCCGGCCCCGGGCGGTGCTCGCCCAGCTCCTGCTCGGCCAGGGCCGGCACGAGGAGGCCGTGGAGCTGCTGCACCAGGCGATCTCCCTCACCGTCCGCCACGACGACGCGGCCTTCCCCCTCGCGCCCGCCTACGCGATGCTCGGGCACGCCGCCACGCACACCGGTGACGCGACCGGTGCCGTACGGCACTTCTCCGAGGCCGCGGACCGCTTCGACCGGGCCGGCGACCACGATCAGGCGGCCGACGTCCGGCTCCAGCTCGCGGACCTGCTCCGGCGCACCGGCCGGACGGCGGAGGCCGTCGCCGTCCTGGAGTCGGTGGTCGCCGAGCGCACCGCGGACTCCCTCGATCCGCGCGTGCTGGCGCAGGGCCGGCTGAGCCTGGCGCGGGGGCTGCGCGAGCTGGAGGAACACCTGGCGGCCGCCGAGGAGTTCCTGCGGCTGGCCGACTCCGCCGGTGACTGGGGCGGCGAGGGCGAGGCGGTGCTCACCTCGGTGGCGTCGGAGGCGGCCGTCGCGCTCGCGGCGGCCGACCGCTGGGACGCGGCCCGGGCGGCGTACGACC
Source organism: Streptomyces sp. NPDC006687 (assembly GCF_040636215.1). Lineage (NCBI taxonomy): Bacteria > Bacillati > Actinomycetota > Actinomycetes > Kitasatosporales > Streptomycetaceae > Streptomyces > Streptomyces sp. NPDC006687. The sequence continues at coordinate 198,089 of NZ_JBEYJJ010000009.1, forward strand.
GCGCCCTCGCCACGCACGCGCAGGCCCCGAGCCCCGCGGTGATCACGCAGATGATGCGCGAGTTCGCCCGCCTGAACCAGGCGGCCCGGGGCGCGGAGGGGGTGGACGCCTCGCTGGCCCACCTCGCGGACGCCGACGCGGTGCGCGCGGCGGTACCGGAGGAAGCCGAGGACTTCACCCCCTGGTTCGAGGAGGGCAGCATCCGCTACCGGCGCGCCCTGGTCCTCGCGGACGCCGGACGCTTCACCGAGGCGCTGGCCGAGGCCGAGGCGTCGGTCGCCGCGCACGAAGGGGGCGGGGAGCACGGCGAGGAGGCCCGCGCCGAAGCGGTCCGCGTCGCGGCGCTGATCGAGGCGAACGGCCTGGACCGCACCGGCCTCGCGGCGCAGCGCCTCGCGGCGGGGGCGGCCCGCTGTGAGCAGCGCGGCCTGCCCGAGGCGGCCCGCGTCCTGGAGCAGCTGCGCGAGGAGGTCCTCTCCGCCCACGAGGGCTGACCTCCCCGGTCCGCCTCCCCGGTCCGGCCGCGCCCGTCTCCCGTCCGAGCGGCGCGGCCGGCTCACGGACGCGCGTTCTCGGTGGACCGGCGACCTCGGCGCGGAGGCAGGGTGCGCCGTGCGGGGCCCGTGACGCCCGGTCGGCGGTATGTCGGTCGTGGGGCCCGGCGGCGGGGTGCGGCACGGTGGGCTGCGGTGGGCCGTCGTCCCGGTCGGCGGCCCGGGCGCAGCACGTGAGAGGTTCGGATGACCGACAACGGCACCTCCCCCGGCAGCCGCCGCTCCCTCCTGCTGGCGGCCGGGTCGCTCTCCGTCGCCGCACTGGCCGCCGGCTGCGGCCGCCCGGCGGCCGCGCCGCCGGGCGGGCCCACGCCCGGTTGCGTCCTCGCCGTGAAGGCGGGTGCGGGCCCGAACTACTCCGGCCCGGGCCGGACCCGTTCGGACGTCACCGACGGACGTGCGGGCGTACCGCTGCGGCTGGAGCTGACGGTGGTGCGGGCGTCGGCCGGCTGCCGTCCCCTGGCCGGTGCCGCCGTGGACATCTGGCAGGCCGATGCCGCCGGGGTCTACTCGGAGGGGCGGGACACCTTCCTGCGCGGGGTGCAGGTGACCGACGGCGCCGGGCGGTGCGTGTTCCGGACGATCGTTCCCGGCTGGTACGCGGGGCTCGCGCCGCACATCCACTTCAAGGTACGCCCCGACTCCCGCTCCGAGACCACCTCCCAGTTCTTCTTCCCCGAGGACTTCCTGCGGGAGGTCTACGCCCGCGAGCCGTACACCCGCCGCAAGGCACCGCGGAGCCCCAACGCGCACGACGACCGGTACCGGGCCGCCGCCGGCACGATGACGCTGGCTCCCGTGGCCGAGGGCGGCGGCTACCGCGCCGCCTACACCGTCGGCATCGCCTGAGCCCGCCTGGGGGCTCCGCTTTAACGTTCAACCTCCCTGTGGCGCACGCGAGTTGGCCGGAACCGGAGATGACCGCACCGGTCCGCCCATGTCATGATCAACCCTCACGTTACTTCTCGGTAACGCGCTCCATTCCCCTCATTCACCGAATGGTTCCTCCTTCGTGCGCACGTTTGCCCAACGTCTCCTGCTCCCCGGCCTGACCACGCTGGCGCTCGCCACCGCCGGCTGCTCCTCCCCGGCGCACACCGGCTCCGCCGGCCCCGCGGCCGCCCCCGGCGCCCCGGCCGCGGACACCTCCCAGCACCTCGACGTGGCCGCGGCGCCCCAGGGCCCCGCCGACCCGACGCCCCTGGCCCGCACGGCCACCGGCGACGGGCGGCCGGAGAAGTCCTCGCTGCGGGTCGCCTCCTACGACAAGAACAGCCGGCGGGCCGTCATAGCCACGGCCGCCCAGCCCCCCAAGGGCGGCCAGAACCCCCCCTCCGACCACTCCCCCGCCCCCGCCAAGCCGGTCGCCGTCGGCGACGTCATCGCCAGCGCCCCCGCACCCGGCGCCCCCGACGGCCTCCTCGCGCAGGTCACCGAGGTGGTCGGCACGACCGACCGCGGCACCGAGGTGAAGACCGCCCCCACCACCCTGTCCGCCGCCCTGGGCGCGGCCCAGGCCGACGGCAAGGTCAAGGTCGACCCGTCCGCCATGACCGTCGAACCCCTGATGAAGGGGGTCACCTTCTCCTGGGCCAAGGGCGAGGGCGCCCGCTTCGGCCCGCGGGGCGCCACGCTGCCCCTGGGCAGCCTGCGGCTCGACGTGGACGCGGCCATCGACACCGCCAAGGACGCCCCCGCCTCGGCCGGCGCCTCGGTCTCCGGGTTCGTCCAGCTCGCCCCGCAGGTGGAGTTCTCCTACACGGGGACCAAGCCCGGCTCGGCCCCCAGCGCGGCCTTCCTCGGCATGAGCGGGGACTGGTCCTCGCAGTGGGCCCTCAAGGGCCGGGCCGCCGCGAGCACCGGCGCTCCCCGGCGCATCCCGTTCGCCAAGCTGCACAGCGCGCCCGTCATCCAGGTCGGCCCCGTCCCGGTCGTGGTCGACCTCGACCTGACGACGTACATCCAGGTGGAGGCCGACGGCCGGGTCACCCTCGACGTCCAGCAGGAGGTCAAGGGCGACTTCCGCGTCGGCGGCAGCTACGCGACGGGCAAGGGCTGGACCCCGGTCAGCACCTCCGCCGTGCACAGCACCCCGGTGAAGGCCACCGTCACCGCCTCCGGACGGGTCAAGGGCGCCCTCGGCGCCGAGGCGGCCGTCGGGCTGTACGGGGCCGTCGGCGTCGGCGCCGACTTCGCCCCCTACCTGCGCGGCGAGGCCGACGCCAAGGCGTCCGCGTCCAGCGACGGCGCCACCTCCGTGAGCGGCGCCTGGGCCCTGTACGGAGGCTTCGACCTCAGCGGCCAACTGCACCTCCAGCTGTCCCTGTTCGGCACGCCCGTCCTGGAACGCCGTATCCCACTGGGCTCCCTGCACCGCGAGTGGGCGCTCGCCAGCGGCGGCTCCGGGCACTGACCGACCCCCGCCACCCCGGGGTCACAGGGCCATGGCCAACCGGTGCTACGTATCGGTAACTTGAGGGCCGTCCACGAGGTTCGACGGAAGGGGAGGTCCGTGGCGGACCACGATCTGACCGGATTCACCAAGAGCACCTTCACCCACGGCGGCACCACCCGCCGGGTGCTGCGCCGGGGCACGGGCCCGGCGGTGATCGTCATGGCCGAGGTCCCCGGGATCACCCCCAAGGTCCTGCGGTTCGCGGAGCAGGTGGCGGACACCGGCTGCACGGCCGTGCTCCCGGTGCTCTTCGGCACGCCCGGACGGGACGCGGACCCGGCCACCGGCGGCTGGCCGAACACCGCCCGGGTCATGGCCTCGACCATGTGGCAGGTCTGCGTGAGCCGGGAGTTCACGCTCCTGGCGACCGGCCGCAGCTCGCGCGTGGTGGGCTGGCTGCGGGCGCTGGCCGCCGCCGAGCACGAGCGCTGCGGCGGGCCCGGGGTCGGGGCCGTCGGGATGTGCCTGACCGGCGGCTTCGCCCTGGCCATGGCCACCGACGAGCGGATGCTCGCCCCGGTGCTCTCCCAGCCTTCGCTCCCCCTGCCGTGCACCGCCGGCCGGGCGGGCTCGATCGACATCAGCCCCCGGGAGCTGGCGGTGGTGCGCGGGCGCTGCGAGCGCGAGGGGCTCCAGGTGCTGGGGCTGCGGTTCAAGGGGGACCGCCTGGTGCCCGCTGACCGGTTCGCGTTCCTGCGCCGGGAGCTCGGGGACGCGTTCGTCGCTGTGGAACTGGAGGACGGGGCGGCCGATCCGCAGAGCCCGCTGCCCGCGCACTCCGTGCTGACGGAGCACCTCGTCGACGAGCCCGGCGAGCCCACGCGGGAGGCGCTGGACACCGTCCTCGGCCTGTTCCGCGAGAAGCTCCTCGGTCAGTAGACGAGCTTGTAGGTGACGTCCTTGTGCACGGGCTCCGGGGCGGCGTCCTTGTACAGCAGCCGGATCACGGTGAAGCGCTGGACCCCGGCATGGGTGGGCCAGGGCCTCGGCGCGCTCAGGGTGACCGTCACGGGGTAGGGCCGGAACCGGCCCGAGGCGCAGTCCGGGCGGCAGTCGTTGACCATGTCGGTGCCGGTGGCGACAGCCGTGCCCGCGCCCCAGGTGCGCCAGTGCAAGTCGACGAGGCGGTTGTTGCCGTCGCCGCAGGCCAGGATGTACTCCTCGGGCCGTACCTGGGCCGCGGAGAAGCAGTCCACGACCACGACCGGATAGGGGTCCGCGGGGGCCTGGGCCGACGCGGGCGCGGCCATCGCCGCCAGCGCGGCCACGGCGCACACCAGGCCGGCCTTCCGTCCGCGCAGCCGGGCCGTGCGGGCCCGTGCGTCTGCCCGTACCTCACCTGAAGCGTCCACGAGCCTCTCCTCGCCATTCGGCTCCACTGTCGGCGCCATGTCCAGCTTTCCCCATCCGGAGGACGTGCGCACCCGCTGGGCGGGGGTGCGCGCCATCCCTCACTGATCCCTCACTGCTGGCAGCGCCCGAAGGTCACCACGTACGTACCGGACCCGTTCGCGCCGGCTCCGGCCGGGTCGGCCGCGCCCGCCTGGGCCCAGCTGCCGTACTCGCGCAGCGAGCCGTCCAGGATGACGCGGCGGTGGCCCGGGCTGTGCATCCACCAGGTGACGGCGGCCTTCGGCGAGCCCGCCGCGCCGCCCCAGCCGGTGTAGGCGATCTCGGCGACCGCCCAGGAACGGGGGTTGGGGCAGTAGCCTGCGGCCTTGATGCGGCTCTGCGGGGTCGAACCGGTCCGCGGGTTGGTGTGGGCGTCCTTGCCGGGCCCCCACCACTTCAGCTGCACGGCGGCCGCCGTGTGCTGCTGGGCGGCTGTCGTCAGCGAGGGGTTGCTGGTCAGCGGCTGGAGCCCGCGCTGGGTGCGCTCGGCGTTGATGAGGCAGGCGACGGCGAGCCGGGCCGCGTCGGCGCCGTCGCCCGGCGAGCGGGCGGAGGCGGCGGGGTCGCAGTACGCGGCCGAAGCGGGTACGGCCGTGGCCGGTACGAGGGTGACGGCGAGGCAGCCCGCCGTCGCCAGGCTCAGGGCGATACGGGTCGGTGAAGCGGCTCTTCTCACGGGGTCTCCTGTGGGCAGCCGGACATCGGATGTGTCCCGGCGGGTGTGGAGGCGCCCCAGCGCTGTGGCTTCCCGTACCAGCCTGCCACCGGCCCCCGCTGATCGCCACGCGGCCGCCCCCGGGCGCGGGTGTACGCGGCTTTCTTAGCGGGACGTTAGATCTGGGCGGCGGGGCTTGTCCGACCGCGACGGCGGATCCACTCTGGGCACTCCCCCGCATCCGGGGTGCCGCCCCTTCCCATCAGGGACTTTCCTCTGGAGCCGCCATGTCCGCGTCCGCCGTCCCGCCGGGCTCGCCGTCAGGTCCGCCGCCCGGTACCGCCTCACGTACCGCGTCCGGTACTCCGTCCGGGGACGAGCGCCGCCGGCGGCGTCTCGCCCTCGTCGGAGGCTCGCTCGGCAACCTCGTGGAGTGGTACGACTGGTTCGTCTACGCCAGCTTCGCCCTCTACTTCGCCGACTCCTTCTTCCCCGGCAGCAACCAGACCGCCAAGCTGATGAACACGGCCGGCATCTTCGCCGTCGGGTTCCTGATGCGCCCCGTCGGCGGGTGGATCCTGGGGCGGGCCGCCGACCGGCACGGCCGGAAGAGCGCCCTCACCCTGACCGTCACCATGATGTCGGTGGCCGCCCTGCTGATCGCAGTCGCCCCCACCTACGGCCAGGCCGGCCCGTTCGGCGCCGTCGTGCTGCTCCTGGCCCGGCTGCTCCAGGGGCTGAGCATCGGCGGCGAGTACGCGGCCAGCGCCACCTACCTCACCGAAGCCTCGGCCCGTAACCGGCGCGGGCTGGGCTCGTCGTTCCAGTACGTGTCGATGACCTGCGGGCAACTCCTCGGCCTGGGCATCCTGATCACGTTGCAGCACACCCTCACCAAGCAGCAGCTCGGCAGCTGGGGGTGGAGGATCCCCTTCGTCCTCGGAGCCGTGTTCGCGCTCGTGGTGTTCTGGCTGCGCCGGCGCCTCGAGGAGACCGACGCCTTCAAGGAGGCCGGCGCCCACGACGACAGTGCGCGGGGCTCGCTCAAGGCCCTGTGGGAGCACCGGCGTCAGGCCGGGCTGGTCATGGCGCTCACCCTCGGCGGCACCGTCGCGTACTACACCTACACCACCTACCTCACCAAGTACCTGGTCACCAGCGCGGGCATGAACAAGAACACCGCCACACTGGTGAGTTTCACCGCCCTGACCGTCTTCGCCGTGCTCCAGCCCTTCGCCGGGATGCTGTCCGACCGGATCGGCCGGCGCCCCCTGCTCATCACCTTCGCGGTGGGCTGCACCGTCGGCACCTACCCGATCATGACGGCGCTCGGGTCGGCGTCCTCGTACTGGTCCGCGCTCGGCCTGTCCCTGCTGGCCCTGGTGATCGTCACCGGCTACACCTCCATCAACGCGGCGGTGAAAGCCGAGCTGTTCCCCACCCGGGTCCGGGCGCTGGGCGTGGCACTGCCGTACGCGGTCGCCAACGCGCTGTTCGGCGGCACGGCGGAGTACGTGGCCCTGTGGTTCAAGGACGCCGGGCACGAGAAGGCGTTCTTCTGGTACGTGTCCGGCTGCGCCCTCGTCTCGCTGGTGACGTACGTCCTGATGCCGGACACCCGCAACGCGGCCCTCAGCCGCGCCGAGGAGGAAGGGGCCGGGGAGGCGGGGAAGGCTCCGACGGCGGCCGCCGGGGCGGCGCGATAGGCTTCCGGGCGGCTCGGCCGGGGCCGGGCGGGCGGTACACGGGGTGCGGGGAGGTGCGGTGCACGCGCTGCTCGTCGAGGACGACGACCGGATGGCCCGGGCCCTGGGCACCGCCCTCGCCCAGCGGGGGCACACCGTCCGCCGGGCGGCCCGGGCGCTGGACGCCCTGCGGTACGTGCGGGAGGCCGAGTTCGTGCTGCTCGACCTGGGTCTGCCCGACCTCGACGGGCTGGAACTGCTCCGGCGGCTGCGGACCGTCTGCGACGCGCCGGTGATCGTGGTGACGGCCCGCTGCGAGGAGCGCGACATCGTGCAGGGGCTGCGGGCGGGCGCCGACGACTACGTGGTCAAGCCGTTCCGGATGGCGGAGCTGATGGCCCGCATCGACACCGTCCGCCGGCGGACCGGGCCGCACCCCCGCCACCCGGACGGCGCCGGCCGGATCGTGCGGGCGGGGGACGTCGAGGTGGACACGGCCCGGCGGACGGTGACCGTGGCCGGGCGCGAAATCCGGCTGACGCGCCGGGAGTTCGATGTGCTGGCCCATCTGGCCGCCCGCCCGGACGAGGTGCACGCGCGGGAGGAGATCCTCGACCGGATCTGGGGCGACGCCTTCCTCGGCACCTCCCGCTCCCTCGACGTGCACGTGGCGGGGATCCGCGCCAAGACGGGCCGGCCGGGCCTGGTGCGCACGGTGCGCGGGTTCGGCTACCGGCTCGGCGGCGGCGCGGGCCCGGCCGCCTCCGGGGAGCGGGACGAGGGCCCGTGAGGCGCAGGCTGCTCGCGGTGCTGATGGTGCTCATGGGAGCCGCCGCCCAGCTGCTGTGCGTGCCGCTGGCCGACGCCTACGCTCGGGGCCGGACCGAACATCTGCTGCTCCAGCGGCGTTCGGAGGCCGTGCGGTTCGCCGACCTCGCCGACCGCACGGGCAGCGAGGCCGACCGGGCGGAGCTGTCCGCCGAGATCGGCCGGTACGCCCAGCTGTACGGGGCTTCGGTGGTCGTGGTCGACGCGGCGGGGGCGACGGTGGCGCGGGCCCCGGGGGACGGGTCCGCCGGGCGGGAGCCGCTGACCGGGGCGGCGGACGCCTGCCGGCGTGCGCTCACCGGGCGTTCCACCGACCGGCTGCCGACGGTCCGGCCCTGGGGTCCGCGGAGCGTGCTGCTCGCCGAGCCGGTGGGGCGGGACGAGCGGGTCAGCGGGGCGGTGCTGATGGCCGTGCCCACGGCCGCCGCCCGCCGGGACGTGACGGTCCGCTGGTCCCTGATCGCCGCCGGGGCGGCGGCTGCCTTCGCCGCCGCGGCGCTGGTCGCGTCGGGGATCTCGCGCTGGCTGATGCGGCCGCTCCTCGATCTGGACCGGGCGGTGGAGCGGCTGGCGGCCGGCAGTCTGAAGGCCCGGGCCGTCTCCGACACCGGGCCGCCGGAACTGCGGAGCCTGCGGCGGCACTTCAACGGGATGGCGGAGGCCGTCGCCGACTCCCTGGGCCGCCAGCGGGACTTCGTCGCCGACGCCTCCCACCAGCTGCGCAACCCGCTCGCCACCCTGGTGCTCCAGCTGGAGAACGTCGAACCGCACATCAGCCCGGGGCCCGGGCTCGCCGAGCACGCCCGGGCGCTGGACGAGGCGGAGCGGCTGGAGGAGCTGCTGGACGGGCTGCTGGCGCTGGCGCGGGTGGAGTCGGGGGCGGCGGAGCCGGCGGAGCAGGACCTGGCGGCGGCGGTAGGGGGCCGGGTGGAGGCGTGGATGCCGGTGTTCCGGGCGGCCGGGCTGACGCTGGCGGCGGGCCCCCTCCCCCACCGGCTGCCGGTACGCGCCCTGCCCGACGCGGCGGGGCGGATCCTGGACGCGCTCCTCGACAACGCGGCGAAGTTCGTGCCGTCCGGGGGCCGGGTGGAGGTACGCGTCACGGGCCCCGCCGACGGCGTGGCCGTCGTACGGGTCGCCGACGACGGGCCGGGGGTGCCGGCCGATCAACTGGGTCTGCTGATGCGGCGTTTCGGCCGCTCCCCGGAGCACCAGAACCTGCCGGGAAGCGGGCTGGGGCTGGCCATCGCGGAGGAGATCGCCCGGGTCAGCGGAGGGCGGCTGGAGGTGGCCGCGAACGTTCCGCGGGGCCTGGTCTTCACCGTGCGGCTGCCCTGCGCCGGGGGCGCTCAGCCGTACACCGAGCGGTAGTAGGCGGCCGCGCCCGGGTGGAGCGGCACCGCACCGGTGGAGATCGCGAAGCGGGGCTCCAGCCGTACGCCCGCCGTCACCTCGCGCAGCAGGTCGCGCCGGCGGTCGAAGAGCACCCGGAGCAGCTCACCGGCGGCGCTCGCAGCCACGTCCTCACGGGCCAGGAGATAGTTGCCGACGCCGATCGTGCCGACCGGCGCGGTCAGCCCGTAGGCCCCGACGGGCAGGGTGACGGCCGTGTACACGGGGCCGTAGCGCTCGCGCAGGGCGTCCGCGTAGCCGTCCAACGGCAGGAAGCGCAGCGGCAGTTCGGCCGCCAGGGCGGTCAGGGCCGGGGTCGGTACGCCGCCGGACCAGAACGCGGCGTCGACCGCGCCGGAGCGCAGCGCGGCCGCCGACTCGGCGAGGCCCAGCTGCCGTTCCCCGGCCGGCGCCGGGCCGGTGCTCAGCCCGGCGGCGCCCAGGACGCGGCCGGCCAGGACCTGCACCCCCGAGCCGTCGGCTCCGGCCGCGACCGGGCGCCCGGCGAGGTCGGTGAGCGAGCGGACCGGTCCGGCGGCCGGGACGAGCAGGTGGGTGTAGTTGACGTAGACGCGGGCCAGTGCCGTCACCGGGGCCCGCCGGGTGAAGGGTGCGCGCCCGAGGGCGGCGTCCTCGGCCACGTCGGCCATGGACAGCGCGAGGTCGGCCGAGCCCTCGTCCAGCCGGCGTAGGTTGTCCACGCTCGCCGCGGTGGCGAGCGGGAGGATCTCCAGCCGGCCGCCGCCGTCGCCGGCGGCCTGGGCGAGGGCCCGTCCGAAGGCGTGGTACGGGCCTCCCCGCGGGCCGGTCGCCAGCCGCAGCCGGGGCACCGGGCCGGAGCGGCCCGAGCAGCCGGCGAGGGCCGCCGCGACCGCGCCGAGCCCGGCGCCCATCAGGCGCCGGCGTCCGGTCGCTGCGCTCGTCACGGCGGCAGCCTAGCCGCCCGTTCAGGGGCGCAGGGAGTCCGCGGTGGGGACGACGAGCCCGAACATGTCGCTGATCGTGGTCAGGGCGGCGCTCTGGAGGGCCGCGGCGGGCAGGACGGCACCATCGGGGGCGGTCAGGGCGCGGGTGGCGGTGGCTTCGGCGACGACGGTGGGCCGGTAGCCGCGGTTGAACGCCTCCTGGGCGGTGAAGGTGACGCACATGTGGGTCATGAACCCGGCCAGGACCAGGTCCTTGCCGCTGCCGGCGGCGAAGCCGAGGCCGGTGAGGGCCTTCTCCAGTTCGGTGGCGTGGAAGGCGTTGGGGTACCGCTTGACCACGACGGGCTCGCCGTCGGCCGGGGCGACCTCGTCGCTGAGGGCGCCGAGGTGCTCGCGGAGGTCGTACGGGCTGCCGTCGCCGCCGTCGTGGACGACGTGGACCACGGGGGCGCCGGCGGCGCGGGCCCGCTCCAGCAGCCGGGCGCCGGCCGCGACGGCCTCGTCGGCGCCTTCCAGGGCCATCACGCCGGTGCGGTAGGTGTTCTGGAAGTCGATCAGGACCAGGACGGAGTCGGCCAGCCGGGGCGGCCGCTCGTCCAGTCCGCTCAGCGCGCGCAGGGTCGGGGACGCGGTGGCGGTGCCGGGGGTCGTGGTGCTCATGGGATGCCTCTCAGGGGGATGCGGGCCGGCGGAAGCGGGCAGGGCGCGGCGCCCGCCCGGCGGTCCGCCGGCGGATGGGGGGAACGGGTGGCGGCCGTCAGGCCGTGTGGGTGCGGAACCGGCGGCGGTAGGCCGCCGGGGTGGTGGCGAGCTGTCGCCGGAACGCCCGGTGCAGGGTTTCCGCCGAGCCGAGTCCGGAGCCGGCCGCCACCTGGTCGAGCGGGCTGTCGCCGGTCTCCAGCAGGCGCCGGGCCAGTTCGACGCGGACCGCTTCGACGTAGGCGGCGGGGCTGGTGCCCGTCTCCTGTTTGAAGACGCGGGCGAAGTGCCGTTCGCTCAGGCACATCCGCGCGGCCAGGGCCGGCGCGGACAGGTCGGCGTCGGGGTGGTCGGCGATCCACAGCCGCAGTTCGTCGATCTCCCGGCGCCCGGCGGCCGGCCGGCTGAGCGGGACGGAGAACTGGCTCTGGCCGCCCTGCCGTTTGAGGTACATCACCAGCTGCCGGGCCACGGCGAGCGCGGTCTGCTCGCCGAGGTCCTCGGCGACGAGGGCCAGCGCGAGGTCCAGGCAGGCGCTGATCCCGGCTCCGGTCCACAGCCGGCCCCGGTCGGCCCGTACGAAGATCGGGTCGGGGTCGACCGTGACGCCCGGGTGGTCGGCGGCCAGCTGGGCGGCGGTCGACCAGTGGGTGGTGGCCGTCCTCCCGTCCAGCAGTCCGGCGGCGGCCAGCACATGGGCGCCCACACACACGGAGGCGACGCGCCGGGCGTGCGGGGCGGTCTCCCGCACCCAGGCGACGACCTCCTCGTCGATCCGGGCGACGGGGCCCGACTCGGCCATGTCGACCGCGCCGGGCACGAGGAGGGTGTCCACCTCCGCGCCGACGCCGGCGAAGGCCACGTCGGTCAGCAGCCGTACGCCCGCCGAGGTGCGCACCGGTCCGGCGGCCGGCCCGGCGAGGCGGACCTCGTACCCGGCCCGGCCCGCGGTCTCGCGGTTGGCCAGCGCGAAGACCTCTGCGGGGCCGGTGACGTCGAGGAGGTCGACGTCGGGGAAGACCGCGATGACGACACGGTGTGCGGTGGACATGGGTCCATCCTCACCGCGGCCGCCGCAGGGCCGCAATGACGCTTCCCCGTCACATCCGGACACGCCCGCGGGGCCGGTGCCGTACCGGCGGCGCGTCGTTCGGGTGACCTGGCGCCACCCTTCGGGGCCGGTCGCCGTTACCAGTGCGGCCTTCCCGTCCGGGGCGGCCCTCCGCCAGACAAGGAACCTTTCGATCATGCTGAAGAAGATGATGGTCACCGCCGCAGCCACCGCCGCCGTGATCGGCGCGGGCGCTGCCGCTGCCGCCCCGGCGATGGCGGTCGGCAACGACAACGGGATCAACACCGTCAACGGCAACGGCGCCCAGCAGATCTACGGCAACCAGGAGACCGCCGGCGCCCTGAGCCCCCAGCTCAGCCTCGTCCAGGGCACGCTGAACAAGCCCTGCATCGGCCTGCCCGCGAAGGTCAACGCCCAGTCGCTGGTCGCCATCATCGCCAACATCGGCGTCCAGGACGTCAACGTCCTGTCCAACCCGCAGAACCAGCAGTGCACCGAGAACTCCACCCAGGCCAAGGGTGACGAGTCCCTGTCGCACATCCTGGACAACATCCCGGTCCTCTCCGGCAACCTCTCCGCCGGCAGCTGAACGGCCGAGGCCCCCCGCCCCGCGTCCGGGGCGGGGGGCCTCGTCATGCCGTCAGCGGGAGCGGTCCGGGCTCACCACATCACCGGCAGCCGCTCGGGGAGCCGCTTCATGAACCCGGTGCGCCACACGAGCTGTTCGACGGGAACGGCCAGCCGCAGCCGGGGCATCGCCGCGAGGACGGCGCGCAGACCGATCTCGGCGTGCTTCTTGCCGAGGGCCGTGGCCGGGCAGTAGTGGGAGCCGCCGCCGAAGGAGAAGTGGGCGGAGGAGTTGGCCCGGGTGAAGTCCAGCCGGTGCGGGTCCGGGAAGACGGAGGGGTCGAAGTTGGCGCCCTCGGGCAGGACCAGGACCAGCTCCCCCTTCTTCACCTCGACCTCGCCGAGGGTCATGTCCTCCATGGCCAGGCGGGGCAGGCCGTCGCCGATGGACAGGTTGATCCGCAGCAGCTCGTCCACCGCCTGGGGCATCAGCTCCGGGTGGGCGGCCAGGTGGTCGGACTCCTCCGGGTGGGTGAGCAGGGTGACCAGGGCCATGGCGAGGAAGCCGGCGGTGGAGATGACCCCGGCGCCGAACAGGGTGACGCCGACCGTCGCGAACATCTCGTCGCTGACGTGCTCGTATCCCTCGGTGCCGCGCAGCTTCGCCAGGTCACCGATGAGCCCGCCCTCGGTGTCGTCGAGGCGGGCGGTCATGTAGGCGATGTCGCGGTCCCAGTTCAGCCGCGCCGCGGGGATCTCGCGGGGGCTGTTCATGAAGGCGATCGGGAGCGACTCGGCGAGCAGCGGAGCCGCCTCGTGCGGTATGCCGAGGATCTGGCAGTGCATCGCCTCCGAGAACGGGTCGGTGAACATGGACCGGATGTCGACGGGAGCGCCGTGCCGGACCATCCGCCCGACCAGCTCGGCGGCGTACTCCTCCATCCACTCCTGGAGGCCGGGGGCCTTGGGGTTGATCGCCTTCATGACGGCCTTGCGCAGGCCGGCGCCGGTGATGTTGCCCATGTTGTTGACGACCTCGGGCGGGATCGTCAGCGCGTACTGGCGGGGCACCCCCGGGTCGGAGGTGTTCTTGAGGCTGAAGCGGTCGTCCTCCAGGACCTGCTTGACGAGGTCGTACGAGGAGACGAGCCAGGCTTCGGCTCCGGCGATGGTGCGTACCTTCACCACCGGGGCGAGTTCGCCGATCTGGGCGGGCAGGTGGGTGCCGTCCCACGTGAAGGGGAAGTCGAGGATCGGCTCCGCGTGGGTGGTCACAGCTGGTCTCCTTCGGTGGCGGGGGTGACGACGGCGTGGCCCTGGTTGCGGGAGGCCCGCAGTCCGGCGCCGCGCGAGTAGAGCAGGTCCGCCATCGGCAGTGCCTGGTGGTAGCAGTTCAGCGACGAGGGGACGCCGAGGATCGCGGGGGTGTCGAGGAACAGGGGTGCCTCGGCGCACACGTAGTCGAGGCAGACCTTCCGCTGGTGCGCGGTGGGCTGCTGGCCGCCGAGCACCTTGGAGGAGAGGAAGATGTCCACGAGTTCGTTCGCCGTCTCGGCGAACGCCGGGTCCGTGCCGAGCCGCTGGAGCAGGTCGGCGTGCATGCGGTCGTACGCGGGGATGCCCTGGAGGGAGGACATCGGTCTGCCGCGCAGACGGGTGCCCGACGGGTCGATATCGGCCACCGCATTCGTCACCTTGGCGCGTACACCGCGTAGGTTCTTGACCGTTTTACGACGGGCCTCGTCCTCCGGATAGCCCATGGCCACATACATTTCGGCCACGTGCAGATCGGTATAGATCAGATCGGCCTGCCGGAAGTTGTCGAGGGCCCATTCGGCGAGTGCGTGCACGCGCTGGGCGGAGAAGTAGGAGTTGCCTGGCGAGATGCCGATGACGGCGTGGTCGCCCTCACCTGCGATGACCTGGCAGTGCGGGGTGTACGGGTCAACGCGGAAAGCGCTGGTCCGGGTTGCTGTGGTCATGGGAGTGGTCACGTCCCTGTCGCCGCGATTCCCCGATCGGACCCCGTGTCCCGGGTGCGGCGGCGACGTTCAGAACCTATCCGCAAAGCGCCGCTCCGGTTGGATTACCGCACAGTTCGTCTCGGCTTGTGGACTCAGATGAATTCCGGGTTAACAGCCGGGCGGAACAGAGGTGTTGTTCTGCCCTGCAAGGTGGTGATCAGGCTGTTTCCCTGGCTCCTTGCCGCCTTTCCCCTACAACATCTCCGGATGGGTCACATGTGCCGCATGGCTGGAAGGGATGGCCGGAAATCGTCGCCAGTCGGGGCGACGGCCGGGCCCGTGCGCGGTTAGGTGTGTCCTGCCGTGTCACGGAACTGCCACAGCGTCCCGCCCGGGCAACCCGGGCGTAGCGCGGGGCGTGTCCGTGGGGGCGAGGGCCGGCGCGGGGCCGGCCGTGAACCACGGGAGCAGCCATGCGGTACTCAGCGGGTCTTCGGCGTACGGCCACGGCACTGGTGGCGGCCGCGGCGGCCACCGCCCTGATGACGGGTTGCGGCCCGGCCGGGGAGGCGGACGCGTCCGGCCCGCCGGCCTCGCCGGCGGGTTCGGGACCGGCTTCGGCGACGCCCTCCGGCGCCGCGAAGCCGTCGCCGGTGCCGGCGTCCTCGTCGGCCTCCTCGCCGACGTCCTCGCCGACGGGTGGGGGCGGCAAGCCGAAGCCCTGCGGGATCAAGGACGTGCAGGTCTCCCCCGCCCATCAGGCCGACAACCGCCCGCCCGGCACCGGGACCGGCGCGGTGCTCGTCTCGGTGACCAGCCACTCGGCCTGCACCCTGCTCGGCTTCCCGCAGGTCGCCGGGGCGGGCAACGGCTCGCCCGGCAAGAACATCCCGCTGACGACCACCAACAGCGGTACGGCCGCCCCGGTGACCCTGACCCCGGGTGCCCGCGCCTGGACCAAGCTGACCTTCGTCAACGTCCAGGGCGAGGCGGACGGCTACTGCGTCTCCGGATCCACGCCCGTGACCTTCCCGACGCTCGTCATCCGCGTCCCGGGCGCGGGCTCGCACCAGATCGCCATGGACGACGGGCAGTTCGCGGAGTGCGACAACAAGGTGACCGTCACGCCGTTCTCGCTGACCAAGCCCTGAGGCCGGGCAGACCGGTCAGGAGATCCCGTACCACTGGCTCCCCCAGCCGGTGTTGATGGTGCTGGTGGACTGCTCGGCGAGGTCGAGGGCGGGCGGCAGCGAGGTCTGGCCCGTCAGGACGGTGCTGTAGCGCAGCGCCGGGGGCGCCAGGCCGGCGTTCACCGAGATGCCGGCGCCGGTGGCCTTCAGGGTGAGGGCGTTGGTGGCCCAGTTGCCGTTCAGCAGCAGGGCGATGAAGTAGCTGCCGGGGGCCGCGGTGAAGGGTGTGGTCAGGGGCAGCGGCTTGGCCACCGCGTCGGTCATCAGCTGGGGCGAGATGTCGGCGGTGGACCCGACCAGCTTGCCGGTGGCGTCGTAGACACCGAGGTAGCAGTGGGAGAGCTGGGCGTTGGGGTCGACGCCGGCCAGGCCGAGCCAGATGGCGGACCAGGTGATCTGCCGGCGCAGGCCGATCCGTACCAGGGTGATCCGTCCGCCGACGCCCGCGGCCGACTGGGCGGTGACGTGCCCCGCGTCGTTGGGGTCTCCGGTCCAGGCCAGGAGGTTCTGGTCCTGCGGCTGGGGGCCCTCGTACCCGGCGCCGCCGCCCTGCACCGGCGCGGGCGCGGCCGCCGGCGGGCTCGCGGACGCGTGCGGGCCGCCGTCGGAGGCGGTGCACCCGCTGAGGGCGAGCAGCGCTGCGAGGGCGGCGGCGAGGCCGGCGGTGGCGGTACAGGTGCGCATGGTCCCCCCATGTGGTGCGGATGTGCCGGGGCCATCGTCACATGCCGGTGTGTCTAGAGGTCGTCCCAGGCCATGGAGCTCATCCGCCAGCCGGACGGGGTGCGCACGAACTGGGTGGTCTTGCGGCCTTCGCCCTCGAACCAGGCTCCGTCGAGGCGGCCGGACTTGCGGTAGGTGCTGAAGCGGTGGGCGATCGAGCCGAACACCTCGGTGCGTTCGGCCACCTCCCACTCCGAGAACTCCGTCAGCGTGCCGTCGGTGAGGATCCTGCGGCGGGGTTCGATGAAGGCGTCCAGGTCGTGGACGACGGGGTCGCCGCCGACGTTCTTGATGATCATCCCTTCGGGGATGAACACCCTCCGCACGGCGTCGACATCGGGGGCCGCCCCGCCGGTGTTGGTGAACGCGCCGAGGAACACGCCCATCAGCGCGTCGAGTTCGGCCTTCACCTCGGCCTCGTCGGATACGTCGGACACCTCGGGCCCCTCCCACGGGTCGTACGCCGGTGTACGCGGACGATCGTATGCGCCCCGGGCCCGCGCCAGAAGATCCGGGCTAACCGGCGGTCCGGGGATCGACGGGGGTGAGCACCCCGAGGCGGTCCTCGACCGCCTGCGCGGCGGCCAGGCACAGGTCCTCGCGGAAGGCCCGTCCGATGATCTGCACCCCGGCGGGGAGCCCGTCGCGCAGCCCGGTGGGGACGGCGACGGCGGGGACGCCGATGAAGCTGGTCGCGGTGCACAGGCGCAGGGCGGAGGCGACGCGGTCCCGTCCTGCCCGGTCCCGGGACTCCAGCCCCGGTTCGACCGGCGGCTCGGTGAAGGAGGGGCCGATGACCAGCGGGTGGGCGTCGAGAAACCCGGCCCAGGAGCGGCGCAGGTTCAGCCAGGTGCCCATGAGCCCCATGAGTTCGGCGGCGGTGGCGGGCGGCGTGCGGTCCATGGCGAACTGGATGTAGCGGTCTCCGCCCTCGCCCAGGAGGGTGCGGACCGCCGGCCACGCCGGGGCGAACTCGGCGAGGGTGATGCGGTCGTAGGCGTCGAGGGTCTCCTCCAGCCGGGGGACGTCGTCTGCCTCGCACACCTCGTATCCGGCGTCGGCGAGCGCGGCCGCCGCGTCCCGGACGGCGGCGCGTACCGCCGGGTGGACCCCCCGCCCGCCGGGGTCGGCCACCACGGCGACCTTCACGGGGCCGGGGAGCGCGGGCCCGTACGCGGGTACGGGTACGGCTCTCGGGTCGCGGGGGTCGGTGCCGGCCAGCGCCTCGTAGGCCAGGCGGAGGTCGGCCACGCTGCGGGCGAACGGGCCGTCGGTGACGAGCGCCTGGGAGGCCGGGCCGGGGTCGTCGGGGCCGAGCACGCGGTGGTCGGCGGGGAAGCGGCCGGGGGTGGGTTTCAGCCCGGCGACCCCGCAGAACTGGGCGGGGACGCGGATGGAGCCGCCGGAGTCGTTGCCGAGGCCGAGGGCGGCCATGCCTGTGGCGACGGCCACCGCGTCGCCGCCGCTGCTGCCGCCGGGGGTGCGGGTGGGGTCCCACGGGTTGACGGTGTCGCCGAAGAGCTCGCTGCGGGTGTGCATCCCGGCGAGGACCAGGGTGGGGATGTTGGCGTGGCCGATGGGGATGGCCCCGGCGGCACGCAGCCGGGCCACGGGGGGTGCGTCGGCGCGGGCGGTCAGGTCGCGGAAGCGCGGGACGCCGAAGGTGGTGGGCACCCCTTGGACGGGGGTGGTCTCCTTCACCGTGAAGGGGACGCCGGCGAGGGGCCCGAGCCGCTCCCCGGCGGCGCGCCTGCGGTCGGTCAGTTCGGCGTCCGCGCGGGCCCGTTCGGCCATCAGCTGGGTGACGGCGTTCACCTGGGGATTGACCTGGGCGATGCGGTCCAGGTGGCTCTCGACCAGTTCGGCGGCGGACACCTCGCCGTCGCGCACGGCCTGGGCCTGCGCGGCGGCCGTCCTGCGCCAGAGGGCCTCGGGCATGGTTCGCACTCTCCTGTCCTCGTTGTGATGCACGTGCATCGCAACCCTATACGCGTACCGATGCGACCGCATCGAATAAGCTGCGGAGGCAGCGCGGTGGAGAGGGAGGCGAGGGACGTGCCCAGGCAGGTGGACCATGAGGGGCGGCGCCGGCTGATCGCCGAGGCGGTGTGCCGGCTCGCGGACGAGAGCGGGCTGGAGGGCGTGACCCTGCGCGACGTCGCCGGGCGGGCCGGGGTGTCCATGGGGGCGGTCCAGCGGTGTTTCGGCACCAAGGAGGAGATGCTCCTGTTCACCCTGGGCCAGATCGGCGGGCGGATCGGTGAACGGGTACGGGAGCGGCTCGTGCGCAGTCCGGCGCAGTCGGCGGCGTCCGCGCTGGGGCACGCGGCCACGGAGGTGGCCCTGCTGCGCGGGGAGCACCGGGCGGAGGCCCGGGTCTGGCTGGCGTTCGTCGCGCAGGCGGTGGTCAGCGCGCCGCTCGCCGAGACGCTCAGGGAGAACTACGCCGCCCTGGAGGCGATGTTCGCCCGGCTCCTGGCGGAGGCCGCCGACGCCCGCCCGCGGCCCGTGCCGCTGGACCCGCGCCAGGAGGCCCGTACGCTGCTCGCCCTCGCCGACGGCCTCACCACGCACGTGCTCGTCGGGCACCTCACCCCGCAGGCGGCGCAGGAGCTGCTGCACGCGCACCTGGCCCGTCTCTGGGAGCGTGAGGGAGACGCGGGAGCCGGTGCGGATCACGTGGGCGGGCTGTGAAAGAGTGCCCGGGGCATCTATTCGTCAGGCCCTGAGGAGCGTCCCCCATGAACACAGCCGAGCAGCCCGACCACCGGGCGGCCGTGGCGGCGGAGGCCGCCCGGTTCGCGGACCTGGTCCGGGGCGCCGACATGACGGCCCCCGTGCCCACCTGCCCCGGCTGGAACCTCACCGATCTCGTCCGGCACACCGGGAGCGTGCACCGCTGGTTCTCGGTGCTGCTGCGGCAGCGCATCCAGGCGCCGCCGACCAGCCGTGACGTGGACCTGCGGCTGCCGGAACGGGCGGACGGGTACGCCGACTGGCTGAGCGCGGGCGCCGCCGAGGCGGCCGAGGTGTTCGCCGGCACCGATCTGGACGCACCCATGTGGGTGTGGGGCGCCGACGGCCACGCCCGTTTCTGGGTGCGCCGGATGCTGTTCGAGACCCTGGTCCACCGGGTCGACGCGGAGCGGGCGCTGGGGCTGCCCTCGGCCGTGGACCGCGCGCTGGCGCGGGACGGCGTCGACGAGTTCCTCGTCAACCTGCCCTTCGCCGGCCTCTTCGCCCCCAAGGTGGCCCACCTGCGCGGACCCGGCCGGCTCATCCGCTTCGCGTGCACCGACGCGGACGGCTCGTGGCTCGTCCAGCTGCGCCCGGACGGCTTCGGGCTCGTCCCGGACGCCGGGACCGCGGCCGACGCCGTGGTGACCGCCCCGGCCGCCGACCTCCTGCTGCTGCTCTACGGCCGTCTGGACCGTTCGGCCGCCGCGGTCTCGGCCGAGGGGGACGCCGAGCTGCTGGACCTCTGGTTCGCCAACTCGGAGTTCTGAGGCCCCCGCCCGGGGGCCGGATCCGCGATGCGGATCGCCCCCGGGTGTGTCAGCGTGGGAGCGGACGTCCCGCGGGGGCGGGCCGGCCTGATCTGCTTGTCGTCGTCGCGCTGCGCGGCCTCGGGCTGAAGGGATCCTCTCGTGGCGTCTGCTGCTGACCCGCCGTCCCCGGCCCTCTCGGCCGAGGTCGCTCCCGCACGGGGAGGGCCTCCCGGGGAGGGTCCGACCCACACGTGGGCGGTGGGCCTGCTGATGGCGACAGCCCCCTGCTCGGTGCGCGAGGCGAAGCAGATCCTGCTGGCGGCGGCCGAGCTGGCCCGTGTCACGGCGGTGGAAGTGGCGGCGGCGATGGTCGCCGGCACCCTCGGGATGCCGATGCCCGTCGGGATCGAACGGGCCCTGCGCCGCGCCCTGGAGGCGGCCCGCACCCCGCCCCGTCGCGGCGCCGTGCAGACGGTGGGGATCCTGCCGAGCCGGCTGCGCACCGAGGAGGTCCTGTCCCGGCTGCGGGGCTGCCAGGCCCGCCTGGCCGCCGCCCCGACGGATCCGGCGACCCTGCGCGCGATGGACGACGTCGCCTACACCCTGTGCGTCCTGATGGGCCGCCCCAGCACGCACCAGGCGGTCCTGGCGGCGGAGGAACACCTGGCGGAGGCCGCCGACTGACACCGGCCCCGGGGCCCCGGTGGAGGGGCCCCGGGGGGCGGGTCACCAGCGGACGGGCAGCCGCTTCACTCCGCGGATCAGCATGCCGGGGACCCAGGGCAGCTTCGCCTCGTCGGCGTCCACGGTGAGCTCCGGGAAGCGCTCCAGCAGCGAACGCAGGGCGACCCGGCCCTCCAGGCGGGCCAGCGGGGCGCCGAGGCAGTAGTGCAGCCCGTGCCCGAAGGCGATGTGCCCGCGGGCGTCGCGGCGGATGTCGAAGCGGTGCGGGTCCTCGAAACGGGCCGGGTCGCGGTCCGCGTCGGCCATGGTGATCAGGACGGTGGAGCCCTTCGGGATCACCACTCCGCCCATCTCCACGTCCTCCAGGACGAGGCGCTCGGTGCAGGTCTCGACCGGGCCGTCGTAGCGGAGCATCTCCTCGATCGCACCGTCGAGCAGACCGAAGTCCGCACGCAGGTCGGCGAGCTGGTCGGGGTGGGCGAACAGCGCGCGCATCCCGTTGCCGATCATGTTGACGGTGGTCTCGTGGCCGGCGATCAGCAGCAGGACGCACATACCGATCAGTTCGGACGGCGAAAGCCGGTCGCCGCCCTCGTCCACGGCGTGGATCATCGCGCTGAGCAGGTCGTCACCGGGCTCGGCGCGCTTGGCTTCGATGAGCCCGGTCAGGTACCCGATCATCCCCTCGTACGCGGCGGCCTCGGCCTCCGGGCTGGTGCGGGCGACCGCCTCGTTGGACCAGCCGCGGAAGGCGTCGCGGTCCAGGCCGGGCACGCCGAGCAGCTCACAGATGACGGTCATCGGCAGCGGGAAGGCCAGCGCGTCGAGGAGGTCGCCCCGGCGCTCCTCGTTCGCCTCCATCGCGTCGAGCAGTTCGTCGGTGATCTCCTGGATGCGGGGCGCCAGCGCCTCGATGCGGCGCGGGGTGAACGCCCGGGCCACCAGGCGGCGCAGCCGGGTGTGGTGCGGCGGGTCGGCCATCAGCATGTGGGCCAGCGCCGGATTGTCCTGCTCCACGTTGATGATCTGGCTGATGTCGCCGGAGCCCATCCAGTCACGGCTCAGCCGCGGGTCGTTGAAGGCGGTGCGGCACGCCTCGTATCCGACGATCAGCCACCGGTCCTCGCCGTCCGGCGTACGGACGTGATGGACGGGGCCTCGGTCGCGCAGCTGCGCGTAGACCGGATACGGGTCGCGGACGAAGTCCGGACTCAGTTCCAGCAGGTCGACCATCCCAGTTCCAAGCGACATCGCAATCCCCCTGAATGCACGTGTTGCCCTGCACAGTGACACACGCCGAATGCGTGTATCCCCCACAGTAGTCATGGGGTGAACGGGGAGACGGAGCGGGCCCTCTCCCGCTGCCCGGGAAGCAGCGGGAGAGGGCCCTGAGGGCTCTGACGCCTTGTCAGCAGCCGAAGTTGATACGCCGGAAGGTGGCGTAGTGGTCGGCGGTGTAGTAATCCTCCTGGTACTGCCGTCCCGTGACGATCCGTCGGGCGCCGCGCGTGTACACGCCGGGGGTGATCACCGTGTACTCGTGGTAGTAGCCGCTGCTCTGCGCCGGCAGGACGCCCTCGCGGTTCTGGAAGACGACGCCGTCCTGGGAGTACGGGAAGGGGCCGCCCTGGTCGATGAGTTCGAGGGTGTCGTACGCCTCGGCGGGCAGGGCCGAGTAGCAGACGCTGCCGACCGAGGCGGCGACGGACGCGGGGGCGGAGGCGGGGGCGGCCGTGGCGGCCGGGCCGGTGAACAGGGTGGCGGCGACGGCGGCCGCGGCGGCCAGGGCCGCGAAGCGGGGGGAAATCCTCATGCGCCCCACACAACGCGCGTAGAGCGGGGGGCGTCAACGCCAACTGGCGGGTGTTCCACGCCTGTTCACCGAGGTGGCACCGGGTGCGACCCCAACTCCCCCGATGCTTAAGGCGCCGTTTTCCTGAAGGTGTCGTTCCGCGCGGCAGTCCTGCCGCGGACGGCGCCCCGGGGCCGCCCGGGCGGGCGGCCCCGGGGCGCGGGTCATGCGCCTGCGGCGGGGTCCGTGCCGTGGTCCTCGGGGAGGCCGGTGCCGCCCAGGCGGGTGAGGAGGCCGCTCAGTTCCCCGATGTCGCCGGCGGCCCACTCCGGACCCCCGAAGACATCGGCGGCCACCTGCTCGGCGGCCTTGAGGGCGTCGGCCAGCCGCTCGCGCCCGGTGTCGGTGAGCGCCGCGTACGCCACGCGGGCGTCACGGGCGTCGGCCTCGCGCACCACCAGGCCGATCCGCTCCAGGGGCGCCAGCCCGCGGGTCACGCCCGAGGCCGTCAGCCCGAGCGCTCCGGCGAGGTCCACCCGCCGCATTCGGCCGCCCTCGGCCCGCCCCAGGTGCAGCAGCACCAGGAAGTCGGCCAGGCTCACCCCGAACAGGGCCCCCAGTCGCGAGTCGAACCGCCGCACCAGGGCGGTCTGGGCCTTCACCAAGCGCAGGGACACATCCAGCACATCACTCATTGCTACCTCCTTGACTCCTCAAGCATATCCCAGAAGCTTGCGGAGTCAAGGACTTGTGCGGTTCCCTACGGCCGGGAGGCCGGACCGTCGTCCCCGTGATCGGCCGGGGAGAGGTGGGCGACGACCTCGGCGAGTTCCTCGCACGCCTCCTGGATCTTGAGCCGGACGTTGTTCTGCTCGGTGACGAGGGCCGCCAGCAGCAGACCGGTCAGCGCCGCCGCCCCGTTGAGGGCCTGGAGGTTGACCATGAGCTCCAGGAGGCTGCGGCCGGTGAACGGCCCGGCGTGGTCGGTGGCCGCGCCGATGGACAGGACGGACACGAGCAGGGCGCACGGCGCCGCTCCGGCCAGCTGGAACCGCACGGCGGCCCAGATGAGCAGCGGGAACACCATGAACAGCAGGGACAGGCTGCTGTGCGTGACGATGACGGTGGCCACGGCGGTCGCGGCCATCAGGGCCACCGCCTCGGCCACCCGGTAGGGGTCGCGCGGCAGCCGGGCCCCGCGCAGGGCCAGCAGCAGCGGGGTCACCAGCAGCACCCCCATGGCGTCCCCCGTCCACCAGGCCGCCCAGGTCGGCCAGAAGCTGCTCATCGGCAGGTTGCCGGTCAGCACCAGGGTCCAGGCCCCGGCGGTCGCGCTGAGCAGCATCGGCACCAGACCGCCCAGGAAGACCAGGGCCAGCCCGTCGCGCAGCCGGTCCAGCTCGGGCCGGAAGCCCACCCGGCGCAGGAGCAGCAGGGCGCACACCGGGGCCAGCACGTTGCCCGCGACGATGCCCAGGTCGGCGAGGTGGAACGCGGAGATCGTCTCGATGGCCAGGTAGGTCCCGAGGGCGAATCCCGGCCAGACCCGCAGTCCGAACCAGAGCAGGGCCGCCACGGCGATGCCCGTCGGCGGCCACAGCGGGGTGACGACCGCGCCCGCCACCACCACCTGCCGCAGCAGGCCCAGCCGGCCGGTCGCGTAGTAGGCGGCAGCGACGGCGAGGACCAGCAGGAGCGTTCCGCACGCACGGCGCCACCGCCACGTACGGCGCCGTTGCAGGGGGCGCACCACAGCATCAGACAACAGCACGGGCGTCCCGGCCCGGTGTGACACGCGTCAGGCCATCCCGGGGGCCGGTCCGCCCCGGCCGTCCGGCTCGTGCGGGTGGCTCGCGCCGGCGGGGGCGTCGTGGCTGAGGACGAGGACCGCCGCGTCGTCGGCGTGGCCGGTGGAGTCGGCCACCTTCATCACCTCGGCGGCCAGCTCGCCCGGGTCGCCGCCCGCCCGCTCCCGGACGATCCGGGACACCCGCTCCAGCCCCGCCTCGATCGGGAACGACGGCCCTTCCACCACGCCGTCGGTCAGCAGAACGATGGACCCCGCCGCGGTCAGCCGGCGCCGGGTGACCGCGTACGCGGCGCCGGGGGTCAGTCCGAGCGGGGGCCCGCCGGCGTCCTCGGCGATGCCGTGGCGTCCGTCGACGGTGGCCCAGACGGCCGGGACGTGCCCGGCCCGGGCGCCCTGGAGCTCGCCGGTGCGCGGGTCGAAGCGCAGCAGGCTGCAGGTGGCGAAGAGTTCGC
Source organism: Streptomyces sp. NPDC006687 (assembly GCF_040636215.1). Classification (NCBI taxonomy): domain Bacteria; kingdom Bacillati; phylum Actinomycetota; class Actinomycetes; order Kitasatosporales; family Streptomycetaceae; genus Streptomyces; species Streptomyces sp. NPDC006687. The sequence goes on from NZ_JBEYJJ010000009.1 coordinate 222,417, forward strand.
AGTCCATCGACAGCAGGACGTCGTTGGCCCGGCCCAGCACCTCCCCCGGGTCGGTGACGACGGCCGCCACGGCGCGCAGGCAGACCCGGACCTGTCCCATGAAGGCGGCGGCCGCCACGTCGTGGCCCTGGACGTCGCCGATGGAGAAGGCGAGGCCCCCCTCGGGGAGCCGGAAGCCGTCGTACCAGTCGCCGCCGATGTCGAGGCCGTGCTGGGCGGGCGCGTAGCGGGCGGCGGTGCGCAGACCGGGCAGGACGGGCAGGGAGGCGGGCAGCATCTCGCGCTGGAGGGCTTCGGCCAGCTCCACCCGGGCGTGGTTCAGCTGGGCGCCCTCCCGCGCCTGGGCGGTGAGCCGCCCCAGCATGGTCAGCAGATGGGCGCTGTCCGGCCGAGGGGGCCGCCGGCGCGGGGTCACGGACGACTCCGGGGTATGTCCATCTGCCTCTCTGCTCCCGCTGTGCGAAAGACCCAGGCACATCATATTCGGGCTCGCCGCAGGCCGCCCGGCGGCGGAGTCCGGCGGGATCCGGCCGGGTGCCCGGCCGGGGCTCCCCCGGCCGTACGGGAGGCCGCGCCGGGATCCTCGTACGGCCTCGTACGAAGAAACGACGAGTTCCGGCCGCGTCGCCGCTGACGGGACATCAGGCCCGCCCGGCCGCCTGGGTACGCTTCGTGATCACCCCGGCCGACCACCGGGGCCCCTGGAACCGCACCCCCCAGCCGAGGAGCAACGTGCCCCTGCCCGCGAACCGCCGTCCCCTGAACCGACGCCTGGCCGTCAGCGCCGCCCTGCTGGCCGTCGTCGCCGGTGTGGCACCCGCCACCGCCGCCCACGCCGCGACCGCCCCCTCCGCCGGGGCCCTGCGCACGGCCGGACCGGCGCTGCCGGCGCCGGACATGGAGGCCGTCGACCAGGCCCTGCGCAACACCCTCGCCGCCGGAGCCCCGGGCGCGCTGGCCCGGATCACCGAGGGCGGCCGCGCCCTCACCGCGACGGAGGGCATCAGCGACAAGGCCACGGGCGCGGCCATGGACACCCGGGCCCGCTTCCGGATCGGCAGCGTCACCAAGACCTTCTCGACGGTCGTGCTGCTCCAGCTGGTGAACGAGAAGAAGATCGAGCTCGACGCCCCGGTCAACCGCTACCTGCCCGGGCTGCTGCCCGACGACCGGATCACCGTGCGCCACCTGCTGACCCACCGCAGCGGGCTGTCGGACTACACGAACGCCATGTTCGACAAGACCGTGCCCGGCTTCGAGGCCGTCCGCAACCGGGTGTTCAGCTACCAGGAGCTGGTGAAGCTCTCGCTGGCCGAGCCCCGGACGGCCGAGCCCGGCGCTTCCTACCAGTACTCGAACACCAACTTCGTGGTCGTCGGCATGCTCATCGAGAAGGCCACCGGCCACCCGGTGGCCAAGGAGTACGAACGGCGCATCATCAAGCCGCTGAAGCTGCGCGACACCTCGTACGTGCACCCCGGTACGCAGATCGCCGGCCTGCACACCCACGGCTACCTCACCCCGGACGAGGCCGGCGCCCCGCTGGTCGACTCCACCGAGCAGACGGTGTCCTGGGCACAGTCCGCCGGTGCGATGATCTCCAGCCCGGCGGACCTCAGCACCTTCATGTCAGCCCTGGTGAGCGGCAAGCTGGTGGCGCCGAAGCTGCTGGACCAGATGCTGACCATGACCCCGACCGACGCGGCCGGGACCCGGTTCTACGGGCTGGGCCTGCGCCGCTACGACCTGTCCTGCGGCACCTCGGTGTACGGGCACACGGGCACGGTGCAGGGCTTCTACACCTACGCGTTCACCACGCGTGACGGCGCCCGCAGCATGACGGCCATGGCGAACACCTCGAACCGGGGCACCGCCAACACGGCCCTGGGCGCCACCCTGGAGGGGGCGTTCTGCGGCAAGAAGCCGGCCGCCGCCGCCAAGGCCCGCGGCTTCGCGTCCGCCCCGGCCGACGTGGACCTGCCGGAGCGCGACGTCCGCTGACCTCCTCCGCCCCCGGGGGCCGTCGCCTGGGGATCAGTCCCGGGTGGCGGCCCCCAGGGCGTAGGCGAGGGCGCCGAGGGCCAGCCAGGACGTGGCGAACAGCCAGCCGCCCACCACGTCCGAGGGCCAGTGCACCCCGAGGTAGACGCGGCTCAGGCCCACGGCCGCGCCCCAGAGGACGACCAGGGCGACGGCGGCCCGGGGCGGGCGCGCGGAGCCGCGCAGGCGCAACGCCGCGAGCATGATCCCGGCGGTCAGCGCCCCCGCGGTGGCGTGGCCGGACGGGAAGGCCCAGTCCGTGGCGTGGACGGCCCAGTCGGCGGCCGGCGGCCGTGGCCGGGCCAGGAGGTACATCACCACGCGCCGTACGGCCTGTCCGGTGGCGAGGCACAGCACGAAGGCGGCGACGGCCGTGAGCCGCTGCCGGGCGGTGCGGCCCGCGTACAGTCCCGCGAGGACGGCCAGGGCGTACGGCACCGCGCCCGTGCCGGTGTCGGTGACGGCCCGGGCCACGGACAGCGCGACCGGCGGACGGTGCCCGAGGGCCCAGGCGTGCGGGCCGGAGTCCCAGGGCAGCGGCCCGGCCGGTGCGAGCGTCACCCACAGGGCGAGCAGGGCGAACGCGGCCGAGGCGGCGAGCGCCGTCCACCCGGCGGGGGGAACCTTCCGCAGGCGGGCCGGCCGCCGCGCGTCGTGGGCGGGGTCGGCCATGCGTACCCCTCTCGCGGTCGGTCCACGTCGGAGGGACGGGGCGTGGTCCCGTCCGCCTCCCCCGCACTGTAACGAGCGCGACGCGTGTGACGGCCGTGACCTGCGGACCGGGGCGCGTCGCACGGGCTTCGGAAGCCGGTGGCGGAGGCCGGTGGCGGAGGCCCGAACCCGGGGTCCGAGGCCGTCGGCCAGGACCGCTGTGGACGCCGGGGTCCGAGGCGGCCGAGGCCGGTGGCCGAGGCCCGACCCCGGGGACCGAGGCCGCAGGCCAGGACCGCTGTGGACGCCGGGGTCCGAGGCCGGGGTGGGGCGGGCGCCGGTGTCAGAGGCCGATCCAGTAGCGCCGCTTGGGGCCGATCAGGGTCTCGCGTACGTCTTCCAGAACCCCGCCCGCCCGCTCGATGGTGCGCTGCGAGGGCTCGTTGCCCGGGTCGCAGGTCAGCAGGACCCGGTCCATGCCCATCAGACGGGCCTCGTACAGGACCTGGTCCAGCGCCCAGCCGGCCAGGCCGCGCCCGCGCGCCGAGGGGCGGACGCTGTAGCCGATGTGGCCGCCCGCGTCGAGGAGGAAGGCGTTGAGGTAGTGCCGCAGGTCGATGGCGCCCAGGTAGGTGTCGCCCTCGGCGATCCACCAGTAGGTGGCGTGGACGCGGCCCTGTTCGACGGCTGCCGTGCGGTCCGCCTGGCGGTGCAGCCGCGCGGTCCAGTCGGCGAAGCCTTCCGGCGTGTCGACCTCGTCGGCGGAGCCCAGTCCGGCGCCGTCCATCGGGGCGTCCGGGTCCCATTCGGCCTGCGCGTCGAGCCAGGAGGAGTGCAGGCGCGGGGAGGGGGCGATCAGTGCGGGCATGACCCGACCGTAACAGTCCGGTCATCGCGGTATTCCGCGCGGCGAGGGGGCGGCCCTCCTCCCCGGAGCCCACCCCGCGGGATCCGGCCGCGCACCGGTCGGATAGTTTGCCGTCCGTTTACCCCTCGGAACCCCCACACGTCCGTCGCCCGGTACCGAGGACGCCCGCGCCACCAGGAGCTCCGCCCATGCACCCTCCGATACGCCGCCCCGCGCGCACGGCCGCCCTGACCGTCGCCGCTCTGTTGGCGGTCCCCGCCCTGGCCGCCTGTGGCGGCGGGGCTCCGGCGGCGATGAAGTCCCCGGCCCCGTCCGGCACGCCCTCCGCCGCCCCGTCCGCCGCGCTGCCGGCCGCCCTGACCGGGCAGAAGCCGGCCTGGGCGCCCTGCCACGCGCCGTCCGCGGCCCAGGGCGGCGGCAAGGCCCCCGGCGAGGGGTGGGAGTGCGCCACGATGAAGGCGCCCCTGGACTACGCCGAGCCCGGCGGCGAGACCCTGGACGTGGCGCTGATCCGCAAGAAGGCCACCGACGCGGGCAAGCGCCTGGGCTCGCTGGTGTACAACTTCGGCGGCCCGGGCGCCTCGGGCGTCAGGACGCTCCCACACGCGGCGGACGAGTACGGGAAGCTGGGCGCCGTCTACGACCTGGTCAGCTTCGACCCGCGCGGCGTCGGCGACTCCGCCCCGGTCGTGTGCCTGGACGACAAGGCGCTGGACGAGGGGCCCGGCCCCTCCGGCGACGACCCCCTGGCCCCCGTCCGCACGTACACGCAGGCATGCCGGCGCAACGCGGACAAGGTCCTCCCCCATGTCGGCACGGCCGACACCGCGCGGGACATGGACCTGCTGCGGCAGGTGCTCGGGGATCCGAAGCTGAACTACTTCGGCATCTCCTACGGCACCCAGCTGGGCGGGGTCTACGCCCACCTGTTCCCGAAGAACGTCGGACGCACCGTCTTCGACGCCGTGGTGGACCCCTCCGCGGACGAGCTCCACGCGGGCCTCGGCCAGGCCAGGGGGTTCCAGCAGGCGCTGGAGCACGCCATGGAGTACTGCCGCGAGAAGTACGCCGCCCAGTGCCCCACCGGCGCCGGCGCCGCCGAGGGCAACCAGCGGATCAGCGAGCTGCTGGGGAAGCTGGACAAGGAACCGGCGCCCACCCGCGGCGGCCGCAAGCTCACCTCCGACCTCGCCCTCACCGGGATCGCCGCCACCCTCTACGACAAGCGGACCTGGGACTACCTCGTCCAGTCGCTGGCCGAGCTGCGCCGGCTGGGCACCGGCAACAACCTCCTGGCCATCGCGGACGCCTACAGCGGGCGCGGCCAGGACGGCCGGTACAACAACACCGACGCCGCCCACACCGCGATCGGCTGCGCCGACACCAGCCACCGCTACACCGTGCAGGAGATGAGGGCCCAGGAACCCGCCTTCCGCTCGGCCTCCCCGGTCTTCGGGCCGTTCATGGCCAAGGGCCTCCTCGCCTGCTCCGAGTGGCCGGTGCGCGGTACGGCCGACACCCCGCAGGTGGCCGCCGCGGGCGCGGCCCCGATCCTCGTCATCGGCAACACCGGCGACCCGGCCACCCCGGTCGAGGGCGCGAAGCGGATGGCCGACGCCCTCGGGCGCGGGGTCGGCGTGAACCTGACCGTGAAGGGCGAGGGGCACGGGGTCTACGGGAACAACACCTGCGCGACGGAAGCGGTCGACGCCTTCCTGACCGGCGGCACCCTGCCGGCCGACGGCACCGTCTGCCCCTGAGTTCCGTTTTGCCCCCCTGTCCGGGCCGTGGCCCCGGCTCCCTTACCGACCTGTGTTCGGGTGCCGGGACCGCGCCACCTACACTTGTGCCGCCCGGCCGCCGGTGCCGGCTTCAGGGGAGCGACGTCCTAAGTGAGCAGCACCAGCAGTGAAGCGCCGATCTACGACCGGCTCGTACGCGAGCGCGGCGACGTCCCGGGGCAGGTCCGCCGGGAAGCGGAGGAGATCCTGCACCACCTGGCCCAGGTGATGGCGGGCCGGCCCCCGTCGGGCGGCCTGCCCGGCTGGCGCACCCTGTAACCGCACCGCCCCGCCGGTGGCGTTCCACGCCATGGGGGGCGGGCGGAGTGTGGGGGTGGCGCACATCGGCAGCGGCCGCGCGGGTCCCTAACGTTCGGACCATGACGAACGGATCTTCCAGCATCGCGTCCGGCTCCGGCATACCCGGCTCCGCCCTGCCCGGACCGGCGGGCCGGGTGGCCCTGGTGACCGGTGGCGGCAGCGGCATCGGGCGCGCCTGCGCCGTGGCCCTGGCCGAAGCGGGCGCCTTCGTGCACGTCGTGGACGTGGACGCGCGGGCCGCGCGGGCCGTGGCCGGGCGGATCGGCGGGACGGCCCATCCGGCCGACCTCGCGGACCCGGACGCCGTCGCCTCCCTGCCGGCCTCGGTGGACATCCTGGTCAACAGCGCGGGGCTGCAACACGTCGCACCCCTGGAGGAGTTCCCCCCGGAGCGGTTCGAACTGCTCCAGCGGGTGATGGTGCACGCCCCGTTCCTCCTGCTGCGCCGGGTCCTGCCACACATGTACGGGCAGGGGTGGGGGCGGGTGGTCAACATCTCCAGTGTGCACGGGCTGCGGGCCAGCGCCTTCAAGTCCGGATACGTGGCCGCCAAGCACGCGCTGGAGGGGCTCAGCAAGGTCACCGCCCTGGAGGGCGCCCCGCACGGGGTGACCAGCAACTGCGTGAACCCCGGCTACGTGCGCACGCCGCTGGTGGAGCGTCAGATCGCCGCCCAGGCCGAGGTGCACGGCATCCCCGCCGAGCGGGTCGTCGAGGAGGTGCTGCTGCGGGGCTCCGCGATCAAGCGGCTGATCGAACCCGAGGAGGTGGCGGCGGTCGCCGTGTGGCTGTGCGGGCCGCACACCGGGCACGTCACCGGTGCCTCGCTGCCGATGGACGGCGGGTGGACGGCCGGCTGACCTGCTCGGCCGCCGCTTTGCGCACGGCCCGGCCGGGGGGATCCTGGGAACGGGGATCGGCCGCGAAGGAGGCAGGCCATGACACACGCCGAGGAGTGGAGGGTGGACCTCTACCTCGTGGAGGAGGACGGCACCACCAGGGCCCGGGCCGTGCTCGACAACGGGAGGACGACGCTGACCGGCAGCGGGACGGCCCGGTGCAATCCGCAGGACGTCGACGTGCCCGCCATCGGTGGCGAACTCGCCGCGAGCCGGGCGATGCGCGACCTGTCCTCCCGGCTGATGCGCGCCGCCGATCGCGACCTGGCCGCGCTGGGCGCCGTACCCGTCCCGCCGCGCACCGGGTACGGATGGCCGGACGACGCCCGCCCGTAGCGGCGGCCCGGGCGGGAGCGGTCAGCCGCTGCGTTCGCTGCGCCGGCACCAGCGGCGGACCAGGACGAACAGCCCGGCCAGGGTGGCCAGGTACGCGAAGGTGAAGGCGGCGATGAGGGCGGGCGCGGAGGTGGCGGCGGCCAGGGGCAGCAGCGTGAGGGCGACCACCGTCAGCGCGCAGACGGTACGGGTCAGCGCTCCGTGGCGCTCCTCCCCCGGCCGGCCGTCCCGCTCGGGTTCCTGGGGGAAGAGACCGGTCCCGAACGCCATCGCGCGCTCGAAGCGGGGGTCCGCGCCCAGGGTCCGCTCGATCGCCGTCAGGGCCCTTCTCTCCCGGTGCGAGAGCCGGCTCCCGTCCATCACGGCCTCCTGCACGTCGGCGACCGGCTCACGCCGGTTCGCGGGGCTGTAGCCGGGCGTCTTCCCCGCCCCGCGCGGCCCATGCGCCCGCGAGCCGGGCCCCGGCCTCAGCGGTAGTGGGCTGCGGCCTCCGCGAAGGGCACGGCCTGCCCGGGGACGGAGGCCAGCAGGGCGACCCACGAGAGGTCGGCGAACTCCAGGTCCATGCGGCCCCTCTGGAGGGCGCCCGTGGGCCTCGCGCGGACGGCGGCGACGGCCGAGCGGGGTACTTCCCAGTACTCCTTCATGACCGGGGTCGACTGCCACAGGTGCGAGACGTCGGTGAGCCCGAACCAGCGCCGGTCGGTGACGGCGAGGACGCCGTCGACGGAACCGCGCGCCCCGGCCCGGCTGATGAGGAAGTGGCCGGCCGCGCTCTCCCAGCCGCCCTCCATGCTCGTGCCGGACTGCGGGCGGGCGCCGGGCTGGTCCACAGCGTGCGCCGGCCGGTCCGCGGCGGCGGGCCGCGAGCGCCGGGGGTCGACGCGGTTGCGGACCAGCTGGGCCAGCGGCTTGGGCAGCTTCGCCTCGATCCGGCGGTGCAGCGCGGAGTGGTCCTCCGGGGGGAGCAGCTCCTCGGGCGGGGTGGGCACGCCCGGTGCGAGTTCGTACGCGCACACGGCGACGAGGTGTTCCCCCGCACGCAGGAAGGGCCGGACTTGTTCGCGCCTGTCCTGGTTCAACGGGCTTGCTCCTGTCGTGCGTCAGGCCGGGGGTGACCGGCGGTGCCGCCGGGATGGTCGTGCCCGGCATGGACGGATTCTCCCCCATGCGCGGCCACGGATGATCATCGGGGGGTACCGGAAACGGATACCCGGCTGGGGTACCGGCGGTAACCCTCGCGGGGGTGCGCGCACGGGTCTGCGCGCGCTCGGCCGGGGGCCTCAGAGGGGGTCGGTGTCGAGGAAGAAGGCCAGGGGGTCGGGTTCCCCCTGCCCCTCGGCGCCCGGCAGTGCCAGCTCCGCCCAGATGACCTTGCCCTCGGGGGTGTAGCGGGTGCCCCAGTGCTCGCTGAGCTGCGCCACCAGGAACAGTCCGCGGCCGCCCTCGTCGGTGGTGGCGGCGTACCGCAGGTGCGGGGCGGTGCTGCTGCCGTCCCAGACCTCGCAGGTCAGGGTCTGGTCGTACAGCAGCCTCACCCGTACGGGGCCGCTGCCGTGGCGTAGCGCGTTGGTGACCAGCTCGCTGAGGATCAGCTCCGTGGCGAAGCCGAGCTCCGACAGGTCCCACGCGTCGAGGGTGCGGGCCGCCGCGCCGCGGATCTCCCCGACCGCCCTCGGCTCGCGGGGCACCTCCCACTGGACGACCCGGTCCGCGGCCAGGGTGCGGGTGCGGGCGACGAGCAGGGCCACGTCGTCGGCCGGGCGGGCCGGCAGCAGCAGGTCCAGCACCTCGCGGCAGGTCTCGCGCGGGTCGCCGTCGGAGCCGCTCACCGCCGTGCGCAGCAGCTCCAGCCCCTCGCCGATGTCGCGGCCGCGCTCCTCGATCAGCCCGTCGGTGTACAGGACGAGCCGGCTGCCCTCCGCCAGCACCAGTTCCGCCGTCTCGAAGGGCATGCCGCCCAGGCCGAGCGGGGGTCCGGCCGGCAGGTCGACGATCTCGGTGGTGCCGTCGGGGGCGGCCAGCAGGGGCGGCAGGTGCCCGGCGCGGGCGATGGCGCAGCCGCGGGAGACCGGGTCGTAGACGGCGTACAGGCAGGTCGCGCCCAGGACGGAGCCGCTCGCGCCGTCGCCGTCGTCGTCGTGGTCGATGCGCTGGACCAGGTCGTCCAGGCGGGCGAGGAGCTCGTCGGGGGCGAGGTCGAGCGAGGAGAAGTTGTGGACGGCCGTGCGCAGCCGTCCCATGGTCGCGGCGGCGTGCAGGCCGTGTCCGACGACGTCCCCGACGACCAGGGCGACCCGGCAGCCCGGCAGCGGGATCACGTCGAACCAGTCGCCGCCCACCCCCGACTGCGCGGGCAGGTAGAAGTGCGCCACGTCCACGGCGCTCTGCTCGGGCAGGGCGCGGGGCAGCAGGCTGCGCTGGAGGGTCACGGCGAGGGCGTGCTCGCGGGTGTAGCGGCGGGCGTTGTCCATGCTGACGGCGGCCCGGGCGACCAGCTCGACGGCGAGGGACAGGTCGTCCTCGTCGAAGGGCTCGGGCACCTGCGACCGCCAGAAGTTGACCACGCCGAGGACCACGCCACGGGCAATGAGGGGGGCCGCGATCAGCGAGTGGATCCCGTAGTCGAGGATGGCGCGGGTGCGCTCGGGGTCCTGGGCGAGCCAGCCCGGCTCGGCGGAGAGGTCGGGCACCAGCTCCGCCTCGCCGGTGCCGTAGCCGCGTGCCTGGGGCGTGGACGGCAGGAAGTCGATCAGCAGGCCCCGGGGGTAGAGGGGGTGGTCGGAGCGGATGCCGCTGACGGCGGTGCGCCGCATGTCGGCGCCGGGCCCGGGCTCGTCGCCGTCGAGGACCGGTTCGGCCAGGTCGACGGTGGCGAAGTCGGCGAACCGGGGGACGGCGACGTCGGCGAGCTCCTCGGCGGTGCGGACGACGTCGAGGGTGGTTCCGATGTCGCCGCCCGCGTCGTAGAGCAGCTTCAGGCGGCGGCGGGCGGTCTCGGCGCGGCTGGTGAGGACCTGCATCTCGGTGGAGTCGCGGATGGTGACGGCGGTGCCACCGTCGGCGCGGCCCCGGGGGTGGGTGCGCCGCTGGTTGACGACCAGGAGCCGGTCGCCGGTCTCGACCACCTCGTCGGTGGCCACCCGGCCGGACAGCAGCAGCTCGGCCATCGGGCGGTCCAGGCCCGGTACGTCGCCGATGGGCCGGCCCTCGGCGTCCTCGGGGAGGCCGAGCAGCCGTTTGGCCTCGTCGTTGGCGAGGAGCAGCCGTCCGTTCCCGTCGATGATCAGCACCCCTTCGCGGACGGCGTGGAGCACCGCGTCGTGGTGTTCGTACATGCGGGTCATCTCCAGCGGCCCCAGACCCCGGGTCTGGCGGTTCAGCCGTCTGCTGATCAGGGCGGTGCCGGCGGTGGCCAGGGCGAGGGCGGTGGCGATGGAGAGCAGGATGACGGGGAGCTGGCGGTTGACGACCCCGGTCACGTTCTTCACGGTCAGGCCCGCCGAGACCAGCCCGACGACTTTGCCGTCGGGTGCGGTGACGGGCACCACGGCCTGGATCTCCTTGCCGAGGGGGCCGTTCACGCCCTCGGTGTAGGTGTGGCCGGCGAGGGAGGGCCCGATGTTTCCGACGAACCGTTTCCCGATGCGGTCGGGCTTCGGGTGCGTGTAGCGGATGCCGTGGGTGTCCATCACGACGATGAAGTCGACGCCGGCGTCCTTGCGGGTCCGCTCGGCCAGGGGCTGCAGGGCGGTCGTCGGGTGGGGTGACTTCAGCGCCTCCTGGAGGCCCAGGGAGTGGGCGAAGGTCTGGGCCACGGCCACCGAGCGGTTGCGCGCCTCGCGGTCGGAGTCGTGCCGCGACTGCAGCACGAGGGCCAGCAGCGCTCCGGCCGCGAGCAACACCACGATCGCCACCTGGAGGACGAATACCTGTCTGGCGACGCTTCGGGATCGGCTGCCTAGAGGTGACCGCACCGACGTGCCCGGCACGGGTGGCGAGAAGGGGTCACGCCCCCAGTTGTAGCACTTCCGGGCGTCCGCGGCCCCCGCGCGGCGGCGCGCCGCTCCGTGGCGTCGCCCCGGCCGGCGCCGCGGCCCCGTCCCGTCAGGCCGGAGAGGACGCCGCGGGACAGTCCGGGTGGCCCCAGCGAGCGCCCAGCTTGGCGATCTTCTCTCCGGCCGCGTACGGCTGCCCGCAGGGGCAGGTCCCGCGGAACTTCGCCGTGATGGTGCGCCCGCCGCCGGAGCGGGCCGCGCCGCCCCCGGAGGCCGCCTTGCGCGCGGGGGCCGTACGGGAGGGGGTGGTGCGAGAGGGGGCCGGTACGGGGACGGTGGTGGCGCCGTGGGCGGTGCCGGCGGGTTCCTGGCTGACGGCGGCGTCGCTGGCGGCCTGGTCGGCGATGGCGTTCAGGTGGTCGCCGTCCTCCTGGTGGGCGGGGACGTAGCGGAACTCCACGTCCCGGTCGGCCAGCAGCGCGTCGATCCGCTCGACGAGCTCGCGGTTGGCGACGGGCTTGCCCGCGGCGGTCTTCCAGCCGTTGCGCTTCCAGTTCGGCAGCCACTGGGTGACGGCCTTCATGGCGTACTGGGAGTCCATGCGCACCTGGAGCGCGGTCCCCGGCTCCACGGCCTCCAGCAGCCGCTGGAGGGCGGTGAGCTCGCCGACGTTGTTGGTGGCCCGGCCCAGCGGGCCCGCCTCCCAGCGCTCGGGCCGGCCCTCGGCGTCCGCGATGACCCACGCCCATCCGGCAGGGCCGGGATTTCCCTTGGCCGCCCCGTCACAGGCGGCGATGATCCGATCAGACATCCCCCGATCTTGCCCTATCCCGCCCCCCGGCTCCGCCACTCCCCCTCGGGGGCGCTGCGCCCGGGGGGTGGGGCGGCGGGCCCGGGGGCGCTGCGCCGGGGCAGTGGCGGTGGCGGCCCCGTGGGCGGCTGCGCCGCGGTGCAGCCGGGGGGCGGCGGTGCGGGCCAGGGACGGCAGTGCGGGCCAGGAGGCCGGCGGACGGCACGGCGCGCGGGCCTTGCGCACCGGCCGCTGCGCCGGGGGCAGGGGCGGCGGCCGGGGCTCGCGGACTGCAAGACGCACCGGCCTTGTGCGCCGGCTGCCGGGTCCCCCACACCCCGGTGCCCCTGCCCCCGGCGCAAGCGGGGCGGCGGCAACGGGCCGGCGGACGGCACGGCGCGCTGGTCTGGTGCGCCGACCACCGGGCCCACCACGCCCGGGGGGCGCTGCGCCGGGGCGGTGGGGGGCCGCGGACGGCAGGGTGCGCTGACGTTGCGCATCGGCCGCTGGGTCCGCCCCGCCCCGGGACGTTGCGCTGAGGGCAGGGGCGGCGGCCCGGGGCCGGTGGACCGAAAAGCGCGTCGTGCGCCGGATCCGCCACTCCCCCGGGGGCGCGGCGGTGGGGGCGGGCGGCGGCCCGGGGCGCTGCGCCGGCGGCAGGGGCGGCGGCCAGAGGCCGGCGGACGGCAGGGCACGCTGGCCTCCGCACCGGCCTCCGGGTCCGCCACAGCCCTGGAGCGCTGCGCCGAGAGCCCGGGCAGCAGCCAAGGACCGACCGACGGCAAGGCACGCTGACCACCCCACCGCCCACCACATCCGCCACACCCCGGGAGCGCGGCGCCGAGAGCCCAGGCAGCAGCCAAAGACCGACCGACGGCAAGGCACGCTGACCACCCCACCGCCCACCACATCCGCCACACCCCGGGAGCGCGGCGCCGAGAGCCCGGGCAGCAGCCAAGGACCGACCGACGGCAAGGCGCGCTGGCCTCCGCACCGGCCGCCGGGTCCGCCACGCCCCGGAGGCGCTGCGCCGAGGGCGGGGGCGGCGGCCCGGGGCCGGTGGACCGCAAGGCGCGGCGGCCTTGTGCGCCCGCCTGCCGGATCCGCCGCTCCCCCGGGGGCGCTGCGGCCGCGGCAGCGGGGGGGGGGGGGGCGGCGGCCCTCGCCTCGGCGGGGGCCGCCGTACGGGCGCCCGCGCCCGGGGCGGAGCCCCGCCGGGCTGCCGCCCCGCAGCGGCCCCCGGCGCGCCGGGGGGCGGTCGGCAGCGGGCGCGGGGACGCGGCCGGAGGCGGACGGGGCGGCGCTGCGGGAGGCGGGACCCAGGGACACCGCGGCGGCGGACAGGCACCGCCGTATGATCGAGTTCGCGTCGGCCCCGTCCGGGGCGGGGCGCACCTGCCGGCCCTCCCCCGACAGACAGGCGAGGACGTGTACACGACCGTCACCAAGCTCGCGGACGGCCGCGAGCTCATCTACTACGACACCGCCCCCGGCCAGGACCGCACCGCCGTGGACCGGCGCCCGCTGGACCGGGTCGAGAGCAGCCCGGAGCTGCGCCGGGACCCCGCCACCGGCGACTGGGTCACCATCGCCGCCCACCGGCAGACCCGCACCTACCACCCGCCCGCCGACGCCTGCCCGCTGTGTCCCTCGCGCGAGGGACGGCACAGCGAGATACCGGCCGACGACTACGAGGTGGCCGTCTTCGAGAACCGTTTCCCCTCCCTCTCCGGCGCCGCCGGCCGCTGCGAGGTGGTGTGCTTCACCCCCGAGCACGAGGCCGGCTTCGCCGACCTGAGCCCCGGGCGGGCCCGGCTGGTGCTGGACGCCTGGACCGACCGGACCGCCGCGCTCTCCGCCCGCCCCGGGGTGGCGCAGGTGTACTGCTTCGAGAACCGGGGCGCGGAGATCGGCGTCACCCTGCCCCACCCGCACGGCCAGATCTACGCCTTCTCCACCCCCACCCCCCGCACCGCCAAACACCTCGCGGCGGCCGCCGCGCACCGGGCGGACACCGGGCGGAACCTCTTCGAGGACCTCCTCGCCGAGGCCCGCGCGGCCACCGAGCGGGTGGTCCTGGCCGGTGAGCACTGGACGGCCTTCGTCCCGTACGCCGCCCGCTGGCCCTACGAGGTCCACCTCTACCCCCACCGCCGGGTGCCCGACCTGACCCGTCTGGAGGAGGCGGAGCGGGCCGAGTTCCCCGGCCTCTACCTGGACCTGCTGCGCCGCTTCGACCGGCTCTTCGGGTTCGCGGAGCCCACCCCGTACATCTCCGCCTGGCATCAGGCGCCGCTGACCGGCGGCGGCGAACTGGCCCTGCACCTGGAGCTGTTCACCGTCCGCCGGACCGCCGACAAGCTCAAGTACCTGGCGGGGACCGAGTCCGGGATGGACGCGTTCATGAACGACGTGGCTCCGGAGACGGCGGCGCGGCGGCTGCGGGAGGCCGGGTGAACGCGCGGGTGCGCCAGGAGTTCGAGCGGATCCACGGCCATGCCCCCGAGGGGCTCTGGGCGGCCCCGGGCCGGATCAACCTGATCGGCGAACACACCGACTACAACGACGGGTTCGCCCTGCCCATGGCCCTGCCGCAGACCGCCGTGCTCGCCGCCCGGCGGCGTGCGGACGGGCTGCTGCGGCTGCACAGCGCCCAGGGCGACGGCCGGGTCACCGAGCTGCGGGTGGCGGATCTCGCCCCGGGCGCGGTACCGGGCTGGGCCCGCTACCCGGCCGGGGTGGTGTGGGCGCTGCGCGAGCGGGGGCTGCCCGTCGGGGGCGCGGACCTGCATGTGGACAGCACGGTTCCGACGGGGGCGGGGCTGTCCTCGTCGGCGGCGCTGGAGTGCGTGGTGGCCGTCGCGTACGAGGAGCTGTACGGGCTCGGGCTGGGGCGGCCGGAGCTGGCGCGGGTGGCCCAGTACGCCGAGAACGCCTTCGCCGGGGTGCCGTGCGGGGTGATGGACCAGATGGCCTCGGTGTGCTGCGCCGAGGGCAGCGCCCTGCACCTGGACAGCCGGAGCCTTGAGGTGCGGCAGGTGCCCTTCGACCTCGCCGGTCACGGGCTGCGGCTGCTGGTGCTCGACACGCGCGTCAAGCACGACCTGGCCGACGGAGCGTACGCCGCCCTGCGGGCCGGCTGCGAGCGGGCGGCCCGGCTGCTGGGCCTGCCCGCCCTGCGGGACCTCGGGGAGGCGGAACTGCCCGGGGCGCTGGGGCGGCTGCCCGCCGACCTCGTACCGCTGGTGCGGCACGTGGTCACGGAGAACGCGCGCGTCACGCGGGCGGTGGACAGCCTGACGGCGGGCGAACCCGAAGCACTGGGACCTCTCCTGACGGAGGGTCACGCCTCGCTGAGGGACGACTACGGGGTCTCCTGCCCGGAGACGGACCTGGCGGTGGAGGCCGCGAACGCGGCGGGGGCACTGGGAGCCCGTATGACGGGGGGCGGCTTCGGCGGCTCGGTGATCGCCCTGGTCCCGGCCGCGACGGCCGCGCACATCACCACCGCCGTGACGACGGCCTTCACCCAGGCCGGCTTCCGCCCCCCGAACCCCCTGGAAGCCACCCCGTCCCAGGGCGCCACCCGCCTGGCGTGACCCGCCCGCCCCGCCCGCCGGGTACCGGGCGGGGCCGGGGGGATCGTGCCTACGATGGGCGGGAGCCGGTGTGGCAGGGCCTGCGTGCCGGTTGGCCGAGCGGGCAGGGCGGAGGAGCATGGCACAGGCCGGTGATGTGGCGCGGACCGTCATCCTCACGGTGGACGACGACCCCGGGGTGTCCCGTGCCATCGCCCGTGACCTGCGGCGGCGCTACGGGGGCGGGTACCGGATCGTGCGGGCGGAGTCCGGGGGCTCCGCGCTGGAGGCGCTGCGGGAGCTGAAGCTGCGGGGCGATCTGGTCGCCGTGATCCTCGCCGACTACCGGATGCCGCAGATGAACGGCGTCGAGTTCCTGGAGCAGGCCCTCGGGGTGTACCCGGGGGCGCGGCGGGTGCTGCTGACCGCGTACGCCGACACCCATGCGGCCATCGACGCGATCAACGTCGTCGACCTCGACCACTACCTGCTGAAGCCGTGGGACCCGCCCGAGGAGAAGCTGTACCCGGTAGTGGACGACCTGCTCACCGCCTGGCGCTCCAGCGACCACCGGCCGGTGCCGGCCACCAAGGTGGTGGGGCACCGCTGGTCGGCGCGTTCTTCGCAGGTGCGGGAGTTCCTGGCCCGCAACCAGGTGCCGTACCGCTGGTACTCCTCCGACGAGCCCGAGGGGCGGCGGCTGCTGGAGGCGGCCGGGGCCGACGGGCTGCGGCTGCCGCTGGTGGTCACCGCCGAGGGGGTGGCGCTGATCGAGCCGGAGGCGGCGGAGCTGGCCGCCCGTGTGGGGCTCGCGACGACCCCGGCCGCCGCCTTCTACGACCTCGTCGTCATCGGCGGCGGCCCGGCGGGGCTGGGTGCGGCGGTGTACGGGGCGTCGGAGGGGCTGCGGACCGTCCTGGTGGAGCGGTCTGCGACGGGCGGGCAGGCCGGGCAGAGCTCCCGCATCGAGAACTACCTCGGCTTCCCCGACGGGGTCTCCGGTGCCCAGCTCACCGAGCGCGCCCGCCGCCAGGCGGCCCGCTTCGGCGCCGAGATCCTCACGGCCCGCGAGGTCACGGGGCTGGAGGTGAGCGGGCCGGCGCGCGTGGTGCGGTTCTCCGACGGCTCCTCGGTCACCGCGCACAGCGTGATCCTGGCGACCGGGGTGTCCTACCGGCAGCTGGAGGCCGCGGGCTGCGCGGACCTCACCGGCTGCGGGGTGTTCTACGGCTCCTCCCTCACCGAGGCGGCCTCCTGCGAGGGGCAGGACGTGTACGTCGTCGGCGGGGCCAACTCGGCCGGGCAGGCGGCGGTGTTCCTGGCGCGGGGTGCGAAGTCGGTGACGCTGCTGGTGCGCGGGGAGTCGCTGACGGCGTCCATGTCGTACTACCTGGTCCAGCAGATCGAGGAGACGCCGAACATCACGGTGCGGCCCCGGACCGTGGTGGAGGAGGCGCACGGCGAGGGCCATCTGGAGCGGCTGACCCTGCGGGACGTCGTGTCGGGGGCCAGGGAGGACGTCGACGCGCAGTGGGTGTTCGTCTTCATCGGCGCGGCCCCGCTGACCGACTGGCTGGACGGGACGGTGCTGCGCGACGGGCACGGGTTCATCCTGGCCGGCCCCGACCTCACGCCGGACGGGCGGCCGCCGGCCGAGTGGCCGCTGGACCGGCCGCCGTACCACCTGGAGACCAATGTCCCCGGTGTGTTCGTGGCGGGCGACGCGCGGGCCCAGTCGGCGAAGCGGGTGGCGTCCGCCGTCGGGGAGGGGGCGATGGCCGTCATGCTCGTCCACCGTTATCTGGAGCAGTCATGAGCGGGCCGTCATGAGTACCCGGGAAGTGTCCTGCGATCCGCGGGAGATCGCCTCGCTGTTCCTGTTCGAGAAGCTCTCCCCGGACCAGCTCGGGCGGCTGTGCGCCGAGGGGCACGTGGAGCGCTTCGAGGCCGGCCCGGTGTACACCGAGGGCGAACCGGCCACCTGCTTCTACGTGATGCTGGAGGGCACGGTCGTCCTGTACCGGAGGGTCGGCGCCGACGACGTGGAGGTGAGCCGGACCTCGCAGCCCGGCGTGTACGCGGGGGCCATGCAGGCGTACCTGGGCGACCGGGTGCCGCAGACGTACGTCAACTCGATGCGGGTGACGGGCCCGACGCGTTTCTTCGTCCTGTCGGCGCAGTCGTTCGCGGACATCATGCAGGAGTGGTTCCCCATGGCGGCGCACCTGCTGGAGGGGCTGTTCTTCGGTGCGAAGGACACCCAGCGGGCCATCGGGCAGCGGGAACGGCTGCTGGCGCTCGGCTCGTTGTCGGCCGGTCTCACGCACGAGCTCAACAACCCGGCGGCCGCGGCCGTCCGGGCCACGGCCGCGCTGCGCGAACGGGTGGGCAAGATGCGGCACAAGCTGGCCGTCATCGCCCGGGGCCCGTACCCGCGCGAGGCCCTCGCCGAACTCATCGAGATCCAGGACCGCACCGCCGAACGGGTCGCCAAGGCGCCGGTGCTGAGCCCGCTGGAGGCCGCCGACCGGGAGGACGGGCTGGCCGACTGGCTGGAGGACCACGGCATCCCGGAAGGCTGGCGGATCGCGCCGGTCTTCGTCCAGGCCGGGCTGGACACGGACTGGCTGGAGCAGGTCGCGGCGACCGTGGCCGAGGACGTCCTGCCCGGGGCGGTCGGCTGGCTCAACTACACCGTCGAGACCGAGCTGCTGATGGACGAGATCGACGACTCCACCACCCGTATCTCGCACCTGGTGGACGCCGCCAAGCAGTACGCGCAGCTCGACCGCGCCCCGCACCGCGAGGCCGACGTCCACGAACTCCTCGACAGCACCCTGCTGATGCTCTCCGGCAAGATCGGCCCCCGGGTGCGGGTGGTCAAGGAGTACGACCGCACCCTGCCCGCGGTGCCGGCCTACCCGGCGGAGCTGAACCAGGTGTGGACCAACCTCATCGACAACGCGGTGTCCGCCGTCGGCGGTGCGGGCGGCGAGGGCACCCTGACGGTCCGCACGGCGCGCGAGGGCGACCGGCTGCTGGTGGAGTTCCGCGACACCGGGCCGGGGGTGCCCGCGGAGATCCGCGACCGTATCTTCGACCCGTTCTTCACCACCAAGCCGGTGGGCGAGGGCACCGGGCTCGGCCTGGACATCTCGTGGCGGATCGTCGTCAACAGGCACCACGGCAGCCTCCAGGTGGAGTCGGTCCCGGGCGACACCCGCTTCCGGGTGCTCCTGCCGCTGACCGCTCCCGAGGGGGAGACCGGCACCGGATCCGAACGTACGGAGGAGACCGCATGACCGGCAACGACGGAATCGGGACGGACGCCATCGGCCCGGGTGTCCCGCCCAGCGGCACCGGGTGCGCGGACTGTGACGCGGTGGGCGGCTGGTGGTTCCACCTGCGGCGCTGCGCCGAGTGCGGCCATGTCGGCTGCTGCGACTCCTCCCCAGCCCAGCACGCCACCGGCCACTGGCGGGCCACCGGGCACCGGCTGGTGCAGAGCTTCGAACCGGGCGAGGGCTGGTTCTGGGACTACGCCACCGGCACCCTGTACGAGTCGGGGCCGGAGCTGGCCCCGCCGGACGCCCACCCCGCCGGCCAGCCGGCCCCCGGCCCGGCCGGCCGCGTACCGCAGGACTGGCCGGACCGGCTCCACCGCTAGGCGGGGGGACCCCTGCCGGCCCGGAACGCGGAGCACCTGGACAATGGCGGTGACCCGTTGTTCCGTCCTCGAAGGGCCGCGCCATGGATGACGCCTCACCGCCGGACCGGCGGCGGACGCCCCGCACCACCACCACCCCGGCCGCCGAGGCCCGTATCGAGGGGGCAGCCCATGTCCTGGTCGCGCCTTCGGCGTTGTCCGGCGAGGACGTGGTCAGGGAGTTCCTCGGGTCGGTGATCACACCGGAGGAGCTGGCGTCAGGGGCGCCCGGTCTGGAGGGGAAGACGGTCTACCTGTGCGGCGACGTGTCCGGGATCAGTGGCCGCCAACTGGATGGGGCGGCGCGGGTGTTCGTCGTCCGGGAGCTGTCGCACGGTGACGTCGGCGGCCCGTGGGCCCGCGTGGGCCTCGGCCGGGTCCCCCTGCGGGTCCATGGCGCCGGCGTGTACTACCGGCGCTTCTTCGACCCCGCCGAGGAGCACTTCGGGCGGATCCGTGCGGAGCACGTGTTCCAGTCGCTGACGGAGTCCACCAAGCCGGGCACGGCGCACCGCAGCGGGATCTACCTGACGCCCGTCACCCGGAGCGCGGACGACGGCCTGCACTTCCGCCTGCTCCGGTGCTCGACGAACCTCTCGGGGCCGACCGAGGACTTCGGCCCGACCGACACGCACATCGTCGAGGCGCTGAACCGGGAGGCCGCCGCCGTCTTCCGGGACCAGGCACCGCTCAACCACGTCCTCGCCCAGATCTACCACAACACCCTCGCGGCGCCCGGACGCAAGCAGGCCAAGGCCAGGATCTCAGCCCACGCCGACAAGACGAAGGACATGCCCGTGGGCGGCATCATGGCCTTCTGCACCTTCTACGACGGGCTCGACCGGCTCCATCCGCTGCCCGAAGACCCCTTCGACTACGGGGTGAAGGGCGTCAGCGGGCTGACCCGGCTCCGCTTCCGCCTCAAGGACCCGGCCGAAGGGGGCGCGCTCCCGGCGCAGTTCACGGTCACCCTCCACCCCGGCTCGGTGTTCTTCATGCCGCTGTCCACCAACCGGCTGTACACGCACGAGATCCGGCCGTCGCCGTTGGACGCCGCGCTGCTCCCGACCCGCCTGGGCTACGTGGTGCGCTGTTCGGGCACCGAGGCCGTCCACCGGGACGGCCGTACCTTCCTCAAGACCGCCGGGGAGCTGGTGCCGCTGCGGCCGGCCACACCGGCGGACATGACGGCGCTGCGCGGGCTGTACGCCGAGGAGAACCGGACCTCGTCCTTCATCGACTACCGGGACGCGTTCCACTTCAGCATGAACGAAGGAGACTACCGTGCCCCTCGGGTCCCGGATCTCGGATGAGGTCATCGTGCGCGCGGTCCCGGCCGGGGGCGACCTCTTCGCGGAGCTGTCGGAGTCGACCCGCTGGGAAGACCTGGGCAAGGGCCGGCAGGGCGCCGTACTCACCCGAACCGGAGGGACGGCCGACCGCGGCGTCCCCCTCGTCCGCACCACCGCTCAGTACAGCGGCCCAGCGCAGCCGTTCGGCCCCGTGCACGAGCGGCTGGCCCGGCAGGTCCGGGAACACGCGGGGCTGCCGGCCGGCTTCGACAACGCGCTGGCCGAGCGCTACACGAACGCCTACCGGACCATGGGCAGCCACAGCGACCAGGCCCTCGACCTGGCCGACGGGTCGTTCATCGCCGTCTTCTCCTGCTACGAGTTCCCCGAGGCGGGCCCGCTCCGGAAGCTGGTCTTCGAAACCAAGGGATCCGATGCCGAGAGGTTCGAGATCCCGCTGACCCACCACGGCGTCGTGGCGTTCTCCGTCGACTCGAACCGGCGGTTCCGGCACAAGATCGTGGCCGAAGCACCTGTCCCGGCGGCGGACAACACCTGGCTGGGCGTGACCTTCCGCACCTCGAAGACCCTGCTGCGCTTCCGCGACGGCCACGCCCACCTCCCCGACGGCCCGCGCCTCGCCCTGGCCGACGACGACCAGAGGCGCGAGTTCTACGGCCTGCGCCGCCGCGAGAACCAGGAAACGGACTTCACCTACCCCCCGCTGACCTACACCCTCAGCCCCAGCGACCTGACCCCGCCCGCCTGACCGTGCGGGAGGGGGCGGGCGGGCAGGCCGGGCACCTTTCAGGCGGCCGGGGTCCGGGTGCGGCTGAGGATGGCCTCGGTGTCCACGCCGGGCGGGAGGGTGCCGTAGGCGGCGCCGTGCTCGCCGCCGAGGCGGGAGGCGCAGAAGGCGTCGGACACCGCTGCCGGGGCGTGGCGCACCAGGAGGGATGCCTGGAGGGTCAGGGCCATGGTCTCGGTGAGCCGGCGGGCGCGGTACTCGGCCTCGGCGGGGTCGGCGAGCTGCTTGTGCAGGCCGGCCACCGCCGCGTCCAGGTGCCGGTCGGCGCCCGCCGCCCGGCCGACCTCCGCGAAGAACGCCTCGACGGTCTCCGGCTGGCGGCCCATCGCCCGTAGCGAGTCCAGGGCGGCCACATTGCCCGAGCCCTCCCAGATGGACGACAGCGGCGCCTCCCGGTAGAGGCGGGGCATACCGGATTCCTCGACGTAGCCGTTGCCGCCGAGGCATTCGAGGGCTTCGGCCGCGTGCGCGGGAGCGCGCTTGCACACCCAGTACTTGCTCACGGCCAGGCCCAGCCGGCGCAGCAGCACCTCGTCCGTGTCCCCGCGTGTCACCCGGTCGGTGGCCCCCGCCAGCCGCAGGGCGACGGCCGTCGCGGCCTCGGACTCCAGGGCCAGGTCGGCGAGTACGTTGCGCATCAGCGGCTGGTCGATCAGGGCCTTGCCGAACGCCCGCCGGTGGGTGGCGTGGTGGACGGCCCGGATGACGCCGAGCCGCATACCGGAGGCCCCGCCCAGGACGCAGTCCAGGCGGGTCATGTTGACCATCTCGATGATGGTGGCGACCCCGCGCCCCTCCTCGCCGACCAGCCAGCCGAAGGCCCCGTCGTACTCGATCTCGGCGGAGGCGTTGGAGCGGTTGCCGAGTTTGTCCTTGAGGCGCTGGAGCAGCAGCCGGTTGCGGGTGCCGTCGGGCAGGACGCGGGGCAGCAGGAAGCAGGACAGGCCGCCCGGGGCCTGGGCCAGGGTCAGGAAGACGTCCGACATGGGCGCCGAGGTGAACCACTTGTGCCCGGTCAGCCGGTACGTGCCGTCCGCGGCCGGTACGGCGGTCGTGGTGTTGGCGCGGACGTCCGAACCGCCCTGCTTCTCGGTCATCGACATGCCGGCGATCAGGCCGCCCTTAATGTCGGGACGGCGCAGTCCGAAGTCGTAGGTGCGGGAGGCGAGCAGCGGCTCCAGCCACTCGGCGAGGGCGGGCGCGGCGCGCAGCGCCGGGACGGCGGCGTAGGTCATGGACACCGGGCAGGTGTGGCCGGCCTCGACCTGGCTCCAGACGATGAACTTGGCGGCGCGCGCGACGTGCGCGCCCGGCTCGTCCTGCGCCCAGGGCGCCGCGTGCAGCCCGTGCGAGACGGCGGTCCGCATCAGCTCGTGCCAGTACGGGTGGTACTCGACCTCGTCGACGCGGTGGCCGTAGCGGTCGTGGGTGTGCAGGACGGGCTCGTTCTCGTTGGCCAGCCGGCCCCATTCCGCCGCCTGCTCGGATCCGGCGAGGACGCCGATCCGGTGGAGTTCGGGCGCGGCCCAGCCGGCCCCCTCGCGGTCGAGGCCCTCCAGGAGGGCCGGGTCGGCCGCCGCGTCGTATCCGTGGTGCGGCGGGACCTGGTTGGTGACCTCATGCGTCTGCGGCATCGTGTCCTCCAAGGGCACGCAGGGTGAAGGTGATCAGGCCGGGGATGACCTCGTCCGGGGCGGCGTCCCCGTCGGCGAGGGGTCCGACGAGCGCTTCGGCGATGGCGCCGACGAGTGCGGCGGCGGTCAGCTCGGGGGCCTGCGCGGGCAGTTCACCGGCGGCCGTGCCCGCCGCGATCCGACGGGCGAACACATCGCGGAACGCCCGGCGGAAGACGAGCCGTTCGGTGTCGACGGCCGGGTCGGCCGGCTCCGCGAGCAGGGCGAAGGCCCGCCGGGGCGCCTGGAGCGCCCGCGAGGCGAAGGTCTCGGCGGCCGCGGCCACCCGCTGCGCGGCGGTTCCGGGGCGCTCCGCGGCGGCGGTCACCGCGGCCACCTCCCGTGCCGCGAGGGTGCGGAAGAGGGCGGCGGCGAGCTCGGACTTGCCGGAGAACGACTGGTAGACGCTGCCGGTGGAGATGCCGGCCTCGGCCGCGATGGCGGCGACCGAGCAGCCGGCGTACCCCTGGCGGGAGAGCAGGCGGACGGCGGCCTCCAGGATCCGGTCCCGACGGGCGTCGAGGCGGGCCTGCACGACGGGCGGGCGGCGATAGGGCATGAAAGTATTGAAGCAGCGATTCACTGCTTCACACCAGACCCCCGCCGCCTGCGACGAGCAAGCGGCGGGGGCCGGGGGCGGGCGGGGTCAGTCGCGCGGCGAGAGTTCGGCCATGGCGCTCCAGCCCTGGCCGGGGACCTCGACGTGGATGATCTCGGGGGTGGTGGCGATGGCCCCGGCGAGGGTCTCCATACCGGCCTTGAAGTGCTCCGACGCCACGTGCGCGGCGCCGGCCTCGGCGTCGGTGAACGCCTCCAGCAGGGTGTACTTGTTCGGGTCGTCCACGCTGCGGGACCAGTCGTAGAAGAGGTTGCCCGGCTCGGAGCGGGTGGCGCGGGTGAAGTCGTCGACGAGGCTGAGCCAGTTGTCGCTGTGCTCGGGGCGGACGTCGAACCTGACGGCGATGAAGATCATGGGACCAGCCTGGCATGCCGGACGGTCTCCACGCACCCCCGGCACACCCGCCGCCCGCCCGGCGCCCGGCCACCCGGCGCCCGCCCAGCCCAGGCACCGTCGACAGACCGTCACCGGGCGGCCACACTGGGCGCGGAGGTGCGCACATGACCCAAGGCGACCGGTCCGCCGACATGCGGGCGACCGTACGGGAGACGTACGGCCCCGCCGACCTCAGTTCGGTACCCGTCTTCGCGGGCGGCTTCATCAACTTCGGCTACTGGCGGCCGGAGGACCTCGACGGGCCGCCCACGGTGGAGGACCGGATCCGCACCCAGCGGGACCTGTACCGGCACGTGCTGGACACCGCGGCGCCGCCGGCCGGGGGCAGGCTGCTGGAGGTCGGCTGCGGGCTGGGGGTGGGCTGCGCCCTCGCCCTCGAGGAGTACGGGCCGGCGCAGGTCACCGGTATGGACATCCACCCCCAGCAGCTGGAGCGGGCCCGGCGGGCCAACGCCGGGCTGCTGGACGGGGCCGGGCCCGGGCGGCTGCGGCTGGTGCGCGGGGCGGCCGAGGACATGCCGTTCGAGGACGCCGCGTTCGACTGCGTCTACAGCGTGGAGGCCGCCCAGCACTTCGACGACCTGACGCGGTTCGCCGAGGAGAGCGCCCGGGTGCTGCGGCCGGGCGGCAGGGCCGCCGTGACCAGCTTCTTCGCCACCGGCCCGGAAGCGGCACCGCGGCTGGCGGAGCTGCTGGACACCTTCGCGGACGGGCTGGACATCGCCCGCCCGCCCTCCGAACTCACCGGTGCCTGGGGCCGCTCCGGGCTGACCGACGTCCGCTGCGCGTCCATCGGCCCCTCCGTCTGGCCCGGCTGGGACCACTGGCTGTCGGCCCAGTGGAAGCCGGGCACCTGGCCGAGGAACTTCCTGCTCGCCTGGGAACAGGGCCTCCTCGACTACTACGTGATCACCGCCACCCGCCCCCGCCCTTAGGAGCGTCCGGCGTCAGCTGTGCCGGCGCCGGCGGCGGCCGATCATGACGATGAGGGCGATGACCGCGGCCACGACCAGCAGGAGGACGAGGACGCCCACGACCAGCGCCGCCGTGCCGAGCTTCCCGAGGAAACCCTTCTTCTTCTTTTTCTTGGGCTTGCTCTTCCCGTCCTTCACCGCGGCCGTCGCGTACGAGGGCGCGGCCGCGGCGCGCGCCTCCCCCGCGGATCCGGCCGTCGGTCCGGCCGGGGCGGCCGCCAGGGCCGCACTGCGGGCCGGGGCGGCCCGGTGGCCGGTGAGGCCCTCCGCCGCGTTCGCCGGCAGCGGGGCCAGGAACAGCCCTGCCAGCAGCAGGACCGGTATCACTCGGGCCATCACACTCGTCCTCACACGCTCTCCTGTTTCTCGCATCCGTGATCCGGCCATCCTGGGCCCGCGGACCGGAGGAAGCAACCTCCTCGTCCCCACGCGGTGTGAGGGGCGGCGGGGTCAGCGGGCGGGGCGGGTGGGGGCGTCGCCGCTACGGGAGCGGGGGGAGGTGGATGTCCACGACGCAGATGTCGTCGCGGTGGTGGGCGCGGCCCGCCGCCAGCGTGCGCGCGAGGGTTTCGGCCTTCCCCTCTCTGACGAGGCGGGCCGCGGTCGCGGCGAGCAGGGTGAACCCCTCCTCGATGTCGACGGAGGGGTCCTCGACGAGGCCGTCGGTGTACAGCAGGAGGTGGTCGCCCGGCCGCAGGTCGATCATCTCCTGCCCGTAGGTCACCTCGGCGATGGCGCCGAGCAGGTTTCCCTCCGGCTGGGGGAGGTAGTGGGCTTCGCCGTCGCGGACCAGCAACGGCGGCAGGTGTCCGGCGCGCACCCAGCTCAGCCGGTGTCCGGCGGGCTCGTAGCGGGCCATGACCATGGTCGCGGTGGCCGCGCCGGCCGTGTCGGTGGCCGTGTGGAGCAGGAGCGCGTTGAGCCGGCCCAGCACATCGGGGAGGGCCGAGCCGGTGACGGCCATGCCCTTGGCGGTGAAGCGGAGTTGGGCCATCGTGCCGACGGCGGCCAGGCCGTGGCCGGCGACGTCGCCGACGACGAAGAGGGCGCAGCCGTCGGGGAGCTGGATGGCGCTGTACCAGTCGCCGCCCACGTTGACCCCGGCGTCGGCCGGCAGGTAGGCGACGTCCACCCGTAGTCCGGCGAGTTCCAGGGACTGTTCGGGGATGGGCAGCAGGGTTTCCTGGAGCCGGGCGGCGAGGGTGCGTTCGGCCCTGAGCATGCCCCGCTGGACGAGGTTGGCGCGTTCGCTCTCGCGCAGGGCGATCTCGGTGTCGCGCTGGGTGGTGGCGTCCTGGACGAAGCCGTGCACCTCGACGGGGGTGCCGTCCATGTCGACCCGGGCCTCGGCGACGATCCTCAGGTGCCGCACCCCGCTGTCGGTGGTGATGCGGAAGGTCTCGTCGATGGCCGCGCCGTC
Organism: Streptomyces sp. NPDC006687; assembly: GCF_040636215.1. NCBI lineage: Bacteria > Bacillati > Actinomycetota > Actinomycetes > Kitasatosporales > Streptomycetaceae > Streptomyces > Streptomyces sp. NPDC006687. The sequence continues at coordinate 248,567 of NZ_JBEYJJ010000009.1, forward strand.
CTCCAGCAGCCGCTGGACCGCCCGGCCGAGCCCGGGCAGGTCCTCCGGCAGCACGTGGGAGGGGAGTTCCTCCAGCGTCATGGGCCCCAGGGCGGGGTCGCGCCGGAAGACGGTGTAGACCTGGTCGGACCAGGTGATGGTGTCGCTGGTGAGGTTCCAGCTGGCCCAGCCGAGGTTGCCCAGGCGCTGGAGGTCGGCCAGCCGGCGGACCTCGTGGTCGCTGGTGTCGTGGCGGATCCAGGAGACCACCAGCCGGTCGCCGAGGCGGTTGGCGCGCACCGAGTAGACGGACCGGCGGGGCACGCCCGCGGCGGCCTCCTCGTAGGTGAAGGGCAGTCCCTCGTAGACCGTCCCGGTCGCCAGGGTGTCCAGGTAGCCCTCCCACAGGGGGCTCCCGGCCACGGTGGGATACGTCTCCAGGATCATCCGGCCGACCAGCTCCTTGCCGCGCCGGCCCGCCACGTCGACCGAGTCGGCGGCCGCCGCGTCGATGCGGAAGTCCTCCACCGAACCGTCCGCCGAGCGTACGGGGCTCAGCAGGACGGCGGGCCCGGCCAGCACGTCGAAGATCTGCTGGACCGCCATCACGTCCTCCTCCGCCGAGGTCGCGCCCGGGGTCCGCGGCGCGCCCAGCGCCGGTCCGCACAGCCGGACCACCCGGCGCAGCAGACTGCGGGTCCGGGGGGCGAAGGGCCCCGGCGTGCTGCGGAAGAAGCCCACGGCGGTCGTGGCGGGCGTTCCCGGTACGGGGATCCAGGCGCGTGACGGCCAGCGTTCGGGCGCGCCCCCGATGAGCACGTAGTCGGCCGCGTACCGCTCCTGGTCCTCCAGCCAGACGGGCCGCTCCTGGGTCAGGGCCTCCAGGGCCGCGATTCCGACGAGCGGCGGGATGCGGCTCCACTGCTCGGCCGTGCCCCGGTCGACCCCCGCGTGCCCGGCCAGCTCCAGGTTCCCCGCGGCGGCGCGGGTGTAGATCATGACGGCGTCCACGTGTTCGCACTCGCCCAGGACCGTGCGCAGCAGCTGCGCCACCTCGTCCCCGCCGCTGGTGGTGGCGAGCGACCGGGCCAGTGCGGCCAGGAGCGCGCGCCGTCCGTGGTCGGAGGCGTCGGCGGTCGCGTACCTGCCGGTGCGGAACACCGCTGCCGGCTCCTGGCCGGGATCGGCGCCGGCCACCGGGGCCGGGGGCCGGCCGGTGCTGCCGAGAATCAGCCAGCACTCCTCGACGAGGGTGCTGTGGTGGGACTCCGCGCGGTGCTGGAGGAGCTCGTACGCCTCCTCCGCGGAAACGCCCTGCTGGGCCATGAGCACGCCCTTGGCCCGCTCCAGGACGGCCGCCATCGCGGCGCCCGCTTCGAGGTCCTCCACCTCCGCGCGCAGCCTCGCGACCACCTTCGCCAGGGCCAGCTTGTCCGCGGCGGTGACCTCGGGCGGGGGCGTGTCCTCGTCGTCCATACGTCGAGGATGCCACTCCCCCTGGAGCGGGGTTCCCGCCGCCACGGGCGGCCCCGGCGAAGCGGCCGGATCCGGCCGGTGGCCCGCCGGGTTCACGCCGGGCTCACAGCGGGCGCCGGTAGCGGAGTTCGGTCAGGGTGACCTCGTCGTAGACGTCGTCCTGGGTCCGGCCGTCGGGCTCGTAGCCGGAGCGCTCGTAGAAGCGCAGGGCCCGCTCGTTACCGGCGAGCACCCACAGGGCGGACGCCGTGAAGCCCTCGGCCCGCATCCGGTGGTGGGCCTCCTCCAGGAGCCGGCGGCCGACACCGGTGCCGATCAGGTCCGGGGCCACGTACAGGGCGTACACCTCGCCGCTCCCCGCCGGGTCGGGTGCCCCGCCCGGCGGGGGCCCGTAGCAGAGCCAGCCCACCGGGCCCCGGCCGTCGGCGACGGCCACGAGGTCCCGCGAGGTCCGGCCGGGGCGGGAGAACCACTGGCGGCGCCGGGCGGCGTCGTCCTCGACCGTCATCGCGTCGAGGCAGGTCCCGGGGACCAGGCCGGCGTAGGCCGCCTGCCAGCCGCGGACCCTGATCCGCGAGACGGCCTCGATGTCGGCCTCGTCCATGTCGCGTACGTGTGTCACCGGGTCACCCTAACCGGGGCCCGGCGGGACGGGTCAGCCGGTGGCGGGGGCCTGGGCCCGGGCGGTGCGGGCCGGCCGCTGGCGGGGGCCGCCGATCCGTTCGCGGGCGAAGACGATCTCGGCCATCCGCCGCTCCGGGCCGCGGCGGCGCAGGAGCAGGTGGCCGAGGAAGGCGGCCGGGCCGAAGAACACCTGGGCGGGGACGAGGGCCGGGGCGTGCCCGGTGACCGCGCCGACGAGGTGGAGCGTGGCCACCGGGGCCACCGCCCCGAAGAGCACGACCAGCGCCATCGCGGTGCGCAGCCCCGCCTTCCCGTACGCCTTGTAGGCGGCGGTGGTGAACAGGGCGTAGGCCAGCAGGTCGCCCATGCCGAGGACGGCGCCCAGGTCCTCGCCGACGCGCAGGCCGGCCGCGGGGGCGAAGGGGTAGCCCTGGACCGCGTCGGACAGTTCCTCGGTCAGCGGGACGACCCAGGCGAAGAACGCGTCGTAGACGGTGAGGGCGAGCAGGAACCAGGCGACGTTCTTCAGCCGCATCCCGCCCTGGACGTTGATGTTGGTGGCGGAGACGACGACCAGGGCGACGACGCAGCTGTTGGCGGTCCAGTACGGGGCGGAGGTGTCGCCGAAGGCGAGGTGCGCGGCGAACACGGAGGCGACCAGCGCCGCGATCAGCGCCCAGCGCAGCCGTCCGTCGCCGATGACGGGCTGGTAGCCGACGGACAGCCCGCCCGCGAAGGCGAGGGCGAGCACGGCGGGCAGGACGGCCCCGGGCAGGGCGAGGTAGAGGTAGGGCAGCGCCAGGACGAAGCCCATCATCAGGAAGATGTCGGCGCCGTTGAAGACGCCGATCGGCGGCCGGGGGGTGCGGACGGTGCGGAAGTAGCAGACCGCGCCGGCGCACACCGCGAGCGCCAGGGCGCAGCTGACCGCGAGCTGGAAGAAGACCGTCATGCGTGGCTCCGGGTGAAGGTGTGCTCCAGCAGGTCGCAGCGGAGCGGGAAGCGGCGGGCCGCCTCCGCGTCGTCCAGGGGCAGGACGGTGACGTCGGCGTCGATGCCCTGGTCCCGCAGCCGCCGGCACGCCTCGGCCGCGTCGAGTTCCTTGGAGACGACTTCCACGTGCAGCCGTCCCGCGTCGGTGACCTCGGCCCGGTGGCGCAGCGGGAACGGCAGGCCGGGGGTGCCGTCGAGGGCCTCCACGATGTCGCGCGGGGTGACGAGGGCGTCGGCGGTGCGGTGCAGCTGTCCGGCCTTGCCGAGGATGTGGGAGACGGCGGGGACCGCGGCGAGCTCGCAGTCCGGTTCGCCGTCCAGGGTGCGGACCACGTCGCCGGTGTTGTACCGCAGGACGGGCATGCAGGCGCGGTAGGGGAAGTACGGGGTGACCGTCAGCTCGCCGAGGCGGCCGGGGCCGGCGGGCTCGCCGGTGTCGAGGTCGAGGACTTCGGTGTAGCCCATGTTGGGGTCGAGGTGCAGGTGGTGGTGGGTGCAGGTGCGGCCGCTGACGGGCAGCAGCTCGGTCATGCCGAAGGCGTCGCCTACGGTCCCGGCGCCGAAGGTGTCGCGGAGGGCGGCCGCGAGGTTCCGCGAGAGCACCTCCCCGCCTGCGTAGACGGCGCGCAGCCCGAAGTCGTCGGGGCCGTGGCCGCGTTCGCGGGCGGCGGTGACCATGCGGCCCAGGTAGCTGGGGTTGCCGGTGAGGACGGTGGGGCGGGGTCCGGAGCGGCCGAGGAGGTGCTCGACGGACTCCTCGGGCGGTATCTGGCCGACGACGTGGCAGGCGGCGTTGGCGAGGCGGCACACCTCGACGTCCTCCTGTACGGCGGCCGTGGCCCGGGAGCTGAGGTTGATCTGCATCCGGTCGCCGGGGCCGAGGTCGCCGCGGAGCACCAGGGACAGGGCGATCAGGGCCGGCCACAGTTCCATCTCGTAGCGGGAGAGCCAGATCTGGACGGGGGTGCCGGTGGTGCCGGTGGTCTGCGTCACCAGGTAGGGGGTGTCGCACAGGAAGTCGGCGGGGCGGGCGATCAGGTCGGCCTTGCGGGTCACCGGGATATGGGTGAGCGTCTCGGTGGTGACGGTGGCCGGGTCGGTTCCGGCGAGCCGCTCGCGGTAGAACGGCGAGCGCCGGGCGAGCCGGCGCACGGTGCGCTGGAGCGCCCGGTTCTGCAGGTCCCGGCGTTCGGCCGGGTCGGTGAACGGTCCGTCGGCCAGTTCGTCGACATCGTCGCCGAGCGAGCCGAACTCCTCCAGCGTCACGAGCGCGTCCGCGACCAGCCGTTCCACGGCCCTGACGTTCAGCCGGCGGCCGAACACCATGGAGGTGGCCACCCGCACCTGCCGGACAGCGGTCTCCAGCACTGATGCCTCCCTCGCCTCGAACCTCGGACCCCGCGTCTCGGACAGGACGAAGGGGCGGGGGCGGCACGGGCCGCCCCCACCCCCGGTGCGTGCGTCAGCTGGCGGAGCAGCTGGAGAAGAAGACCGCCGTCAGCGCACCCATGACGTACTTGAACTGCTTGGCGCTCGTCTTGATGGCGCTCATATGTGCCTCCCCTGTTTGCTGTGGGGGGACGAACGCCTGACTTCCACTGGAGTTCCGGCATCGCGTCCCTTGACGGACAACACAGTGGCGCGATCGCCGCGAGCGGGCAATGATCGGGTCCATTCAACGGACCGGCCAGTGGCGGGAACCATACCGACACCCCAACTGACCTGGTCCTAACGGGGATTGTGGGGGTCGTCCGATCGACGGCCCCGGCATGGAAGGGGTGACCCTCATGGCCAGATCCGGCGCGGAGGGACGCGGCGTGCTGGAAGGCGCGTTCGCACTCATGGAGGTACTCGCGCATGACGACGAGGTGGGGCTGACCCGGCTGGCGAGCGACGCCGCGCTGCCGAAGGCCACCGCCCACCGGCTGCTGGGGCAGCTGGTCGCGCTGGGCGCGGTGCAGAGCCACGACGGGCGTTACCGGCTGGGTCCGCGTACGTTCCGGCTGGGGCAGGCGTGGCATCCGGCGCGGGCGCTGCGGGCCGCTTCGGCGCAGCCGCTGCGGGAACTCGCGGCGGTGAGCGGCGGGGTGAGCCTGAGCCTGTCGGTGCCGGAGGCGGGGCACATCATCGTCGTCGGCGGGATGCGGGGCGCGGTGGACGAGGTCTTCCCGCTGCGTTCGGGGGTGGTGCTGCCGCCCGGCAGTGCGGCGGAGCTGGTCCTGGCGGCGTCCGCCCCGGGGGCGGAGCCGCCCGCGGGGCGGGCGCGGGCGGCCTGGGCGCGGGAGGCCGGGGGGATCCGGGAGCGGGGGCTGGCCTTCGACCGCGAGCAGTGCGTGGACGGGCTGTCGTGCGTGGCGGCCCCGGTGCACTCGGCGTCGGGGCAGGTGGTGGCCGCCGTCGCGGCGACCGCGCTGGACGCCGGGCTGATCCCGCCGCTGGGCGATGCGGTGCGCCGGGCGGCGGCGGTGATCAGCGGCAGGCTGGCCCGTCTGCCGGAGTCCGCTTCGCGGCCGCCGCGCGGGAGCGGCCCGCCGGTGGCGCACCGGGGGGCGCGGGAGCCTGCGGTGGCGGCGGAGCCGCTGGGGTGAGGCGGTGGGCTCCGGCCGTGGGATGAGGCGGTGGGCGGAGCCGCTGGGGTGAGGCGGTGGGCGGAGCCGCTGGGGTGAGGCGGTGGGCGGGGCCGCTGGGGTGAGGCCGGGCGCTGAGGCGCCCGTTCCGTATCCGGGTCCGGGGGCTCGTCGGAGGGTTCGGCGCAGCTGGTGGAATCCATGCGTCCGCACCCCTTGACGGGCCCCCAGGGCCCTCACATACTGGCGGCCAAATCGATTTGGCCCCTGCGATCAGGCCCCTGCGCCCGATCGGCCCGGGCCGAAGCCGGAGCGAGCCGAACGGAGCTCGAACGTGTCCCGTCCCCGCACTCTCCCCCACCCCGTGGACCAGTCCCGCCCACTGAGCCGGATCCTCCTGTTCGGTGTCCAGCACGTCCTCGTCATGGCGGCCACACCCGTCTCGGCGATCTTCCTGATGAGCGCGACCCTGCACCTCGATGCCCGGCTCACCGTCAACCTGCTCTCGGCGGCCTTCGTCCTCTCCGGGATCGGCTCCCTGATCCAGTCGCTGGGGCCGTGGAAGTTCGGGCCACGGCTGCCGTTCGTCATGCTGCCCGGCGGCGCCCCGCTGATCCTCTTCCTGGCGATAGCCGAGGAGCACGGCGTACGGACCGCCACCGGAGCGGTGATCATCAGCGCCCTCTTCTCCTTCGTCCTCCTGCCGGTCTTCTCGCGCCTGCTGAAGTTCTTCCCGACCCTGGTCATCGGCACGATGATCGTCATCGTCGGGGTCAACCTGGTGAAGGTCGGCGCGCTGCTCGTCACCGGGCGCCCCGGGCAGCCCGGATTCGCCGACCCCACCAACCTGGCCCTCGGCCTGGCCACGATCGGCTTCACCGTCGCCCTCTACTGGCTGTTCACCGGGGTCCTGCGGCAACTCGCCGTGATGCTGGGCCTGATCGCCGGCAGTGTGCTGGCCTTCGCGCTCGGACGGATCGACTTCGGGGGGCTTACCGACGGCGGCTTCCTGAGCGCCCCGCAGTTCATGCCCTTCGGCACCCCCCAGTTCGACCTGCTCGCCGCGCTGCCGCTGATGCTGTACGGGCTGGCCTCCATGGCGGAGGCCACCGGGCAGACCGTCATCAACGCGGAGACCGTCGGCAAGGAGATCGACCCGCGCACCGACGTACCGCGGACCATCCGCGGGGACGCGCTGGTGTCCGTCCTCGCCGGCTTCCTCGGGCTGCCGCTGATGGTGACCAGCGGGGAGAACATCGGCATCGTGCGGGTCACCGGTGTACGCAGCCGCTACGTCACCGCGGCCGCCGGCGCCGTGCTCATCGCCGTCGGCTTCCTCGCGCCCGTCATCCGCGCCATCAGCGTCATCCCGTCCGCCGTCGTCGGCGGCACGGCCATGGTCGTCTTCGCGGTCATCACCGTACTGGGGGTCCAGATGCTCGGCCGGGCCGAACTCGACCGCCATTCCCACGCGTTCGTCTGCGCCGTCGCCCTCGCGCTGGGCCTGCTGCCGATCCTCGTTCCGGGGGTCTACGCGGGGCTGCCCTCCGGTGCGCGGATCCTGCTGGAAAGCGGGGTGGCCGTCGGAGCGTGCACCGCCGCCGTCCTCAACGTGCTGTTCCACCACGTACGGCCCCGGCTGGCCCGCGGCCGCGCCGCCGCGCCGCCGGCCCTCGCCCCCGCCGAAGCGGGCGGCCCCACTCCCCTGCCCCATGTGTGACCCGTACGCGAAGGACGAGATGAGCACCCTCCTGATGAGACACGACACCACCCCCGACGGCCCGCTGGGCCCCCACCACCTGACCGGAGGGGTCCAACTCCTGTGTCCGGCCGCGGTGATGACCCCCGAGGGGCCGCAGGAGGGATACGCGGCCGTCGTCGCCGGCGGCACCTTCAGCGACGTCGGACCGGCCGCCCGGCTGGAGCGGGAGCATCCGCACCTGGAGCCGGTCCGGCTGCCCGGGCACCTGCTGATGCCGGGGTTCGTCGACGCGCACCACCACCTGACGCAGAGCTTCGGCTCGGCCCTCGCCTTCGGTGAACCGTCGGAGATCTTCCGCCGCGTCTGGGTCCCCCTGGAGGGGGCCCTGGACGAGGAATCGGCCTACATCGCCGCCAAGTTGTCGGCACTGGAATCCCTGCGGGGCGGGTTCACCACCGTCGCGGAGGCCGGGACCCGGGCCCCGGTGGACGCCGGGGTGGTGGCCTCGGCCGCCGCCGACGCCGGGATCCGCTGCGTGCTGGGACTCGTCTGCAACGACCTCCCCGACGCCTCGGACGCCGCGGGGGCGGGAAGCCCGCGCGAGGTCCTGGCCGCCGCCGAGAAGCACCTCGCCCGGTACGAGGGCGCCGAACTGGTCCACCCGTCCCTGGCGGTGTCCGTCCCCGAGGCCGCCACGGAGCGGACCCTGCGCGGCACCGCCCGGCTGGCCGCCGAAGCGGGAGCCGTCGTCCAGATCCACGTCAACGAGCACCTCGCCGCCGTGGAACGCTCCCTCGTCCGGCACGGTCTGCGCCCGCTGGAGTACCTGGACGCGGTCGGCGCCCTGGGACCGCAGCTGCTGGCCGCCCACGCCACCCTGGTCACGCCCGCCGAGCTCACCCTGCTCGCCGACTCGGGCGCGGCGGTGAGCTACAACCCCGTCGCCAGCGCGTGGAAGGGCAACGCCGTGGCACCGGCCACCACCATGGCCGAACGCGGGATCCGCTTCGGCCTGGGCACGGACGGCACCCGCGGGGACGCCTTCCGTCTGGTGGACGCCGCCGAGTTCGCCCAGCGCCTGGTCTACGGCCTGGCCACCGGGGACTCCTCCTGCGGCGCGGGCTGGTCCTGGCTGGAACGCGGGGGCCCGGGCGGCGCCGACGCCGTCGGCCTCGGGGCGCTCACCGGCCGGATCGCCGCCGGGGCGGCCGCCGACTTCCTGCTCGTCGATGTGGGCGGGCCGGAGATGCGGACCTCACGGGACCTGCCCTGGGAGCTGGTGCGGCGCGGCAACCGCGACCAGATCACCGCCGTGTTCGTGGCCGGCCGGCTGCGGATGTGGCGGGGCCGGCCGGTCGGCTGGGACCACCGCCCGCTGCTGGAGCGGGCGGCCGAGCTGGCCGATCAGGTGGTCGCGCGGGCCGGGGTGACGCGGGCCCACCCCACCTCCACGGCCGCGCGGGCCCGGAGCGGCGTCCGGTGAGCGCGGTGACGGTGGCGGTGCTCGCGCTGGTCGTGGCGGGCGCCGCGTTCGTCCAGGGGACCAGCGGGCTCGGGTTCGCGCTGGTCGTGGCGCCGGTGGCGGGTCTGCTGGACCCTTCGCTGCTCCCGGTGTTCGTCCTCGCGTCGATGATCCCGCTCAACGTGTACGTCGTCTGGCGCGAGCGGCACGCGGTGGACCTGCGGGGTGCCGGCTGGATCTCGGCGGCCCGGCTCGTGGCGACCCCCGGCGGGCTGCTGCTGCTGTGGGCCGTGCCCGGGCAGCGGCTGGGCCTCGTCGTGGGGACGGCGACCGTACTGGCGGCGGCGGTGAGCCTGGCGGCGCCGGCCTTCGTCCCCGGCCGGGCCGCCTACCTGGGGGCGGGGCTGGTGACGGGCCTCACCGAGACCGCGACCGGGGTGGGCGGTCCGCCGCTGGCCCTGGTCTACCAGCACCGCCCGCCCGCGGAGCTGCGGTCCACGGTGGCCCTGTGCTTCCTGGTCGGCGAGGTGGTCTCCCTGACGCTGCTCCTGGCGACGGGTCAGGGCACCACGGCTCAACTGGGCTGGGCCGCCGCGCTGTTGCCCGCGCTGGCCGCGGGGGCGTGGCTGAGCCGGCTGGCGCACCACCGCATCGACGCCGCGCGGATGCGCCCGCTGGTGCTGGTGTTCGCGCTGGTCTCCGGAGTGGTGCTCATCCTGGCCGGTTGACGCGCAGCGAGGAGGCCCGCGCGATGACGCGCGGCTCGGGCGCCGGCGCTGCCGCGGGGCTCTGCGCGGCGGGGGCGTGGCCGGGGCCCAGCCGGGAGAGGAGCAGTTCCACGGCGTCGGCGGCCGCGCGGTCCAGGTGCAGGTCGACGGCGGTGAGCGGGGGGTCGCAGGTGCGGGCGCGCGGCCCGTCGTAGCGGGTCGCCACGAGCACGTCCTCGGGGACGCGCCGGCCGCTGTCGCGGATCGCGCGGACGGCGCCCACCGCGAAGACGTCGACGAGGGCGCAGACGGCGTCCGTGTCGGGGTGCGCGGCCAGCAGTGCGGCGCAGGCGTCGTAGCCGGCCTGTTCGCCGCCCTCCTCCGGGGCGGTCACGACCAGCGGTTCCCAGCCGCCTTCGGCGGCGGCCCGTTCGTAGGCGGCGCGGGCGTCGACGGAGGAGTGGCGGGCGCCTGCGCCGATGAGGAGCGCCGGCCGGCGGGCGCCCTGCTCGCGCAGGTGCTCCAGCAGCAGGCCGGTGACAGTGGCACCGCGCAGGTCCACGAAGGGGGCCTCCGGCCGGGCCACCTCGCGGCCGAGCGCCACGTACGGCAGCCCGCGCTCGCGCAGCTGCGCGACGGCCGGGTCGTCCTCGCCGGGCTCGACCACGACGGCGCCGTCGATGTCGAGGGAGTGCAGCGGGGATCCGGTCTGGACGGGCGGTACGAGGACCAGGGCGTAGCCGTGCAGCATCGCCCGTTCGGCCGCGGCGGCGGCGATCTCCATGTAGAAGCCGAGCCGGGAGGGTCCGGCGGCCACGGCGAAGGGCATCGAGGAGGCGAGGGCGATGGCCTTGGCCTGGCCGTTGCGCAGCCGCTGGGCGCGCAGGTTGGGCCGGTAACCGAGTTCGGCGGCGGTCTGCTTGATGCGTTCGCGGGTCCGGGGGTCCACCTTGCCCAGCCCGTTCAGGGCGTGGGAGACGGTGGTCGGTGACACCGAGGCGGCCCGGGCGACATCGGCGATGGTCGGCGGCCTCCTGCGGGGGACACCGGCGGAACCGGAACTGGGCATCTGGGACTAGGCTCCTCACTCGGCCGGGGTCGGCTCCCTCATCTTCGCCGACCGCCGGCCCGTGCTCCAGTCCCGCCCTGGAGTCGGCCGCTCAGCGGTACCGGTAGATGATCCGGCCGCGGGTGAGGTCGTAGGGGCTCAGTTCGACGAGCACCCGGTCCTCGGGGAGGATCTTGATGTAGTTCTTGCGGATCTTCCCGCTGATGTGCACGAGCGCCTGGTGCCCGTTCTGCAGCTGCACCTTGAAGTTCGCGTTGCGCAGGCACTCGACAACGGTGCCCTCGACCTCGATGCCCTTGGATACTTTCGGCAAAATCTCTCGTTTCTCGTGTTGTCCCGGTTCACGGCGCACGGTTGGTCCGCGACGGTGAACAGTCCGTGCTGACGTTACCCGGCGCGGGCTCCCGGTCCAACCACGTTTCGGGTCACTGCTCCTCGGCGTCGCCCTGTGCCGCGGGGAGCCGGCCCTTGATGACGTCCATGACGGAGCTGTCGGTGAGGGTGGTGACGTCACCGAGGCTGCGGTGGTCGGCGACGTCGCGCAGCAGGCGGCGCATGATCTTCCCGGAGCGGGTTTTCGGCAGCTCGGGCACCACCAGGATCTCCCGGGGCCGGGCGATGGGGCCGATCTCCCGTCCCACGTGGGCCCGCAGTTCGTCGGCGATGGCCCGGCCCCCGTCACCGCCAGCGTCCTCGCTGCCGTCGGTCGCGCCGGCGCGCAGGATGACGAACGCGACGATGCCCTGGCCGGTCGTCGGGTCCGCCGCGCCGACGACCGCCGCCTCGGCCACCTTGGGGTGCGAGACGAGTGCGGACTCGACCTCCGTGGTGGAGATCCGGTGCCCGGAGATGTTCATCACATCGTCGACCCGGCCGAGGAGCCAGATGTCACCGTCCTCGTCCTTCTTCGCGCCGTCCCCGGCGAAGTACCGGCCCGGGAACCGCGACCAGTAGGTGTCCAGATAGCGCTGCCGGTCGCCCCAGATGGTGCGCAGCATCGCCGGCCACGGTTCGGTGAGCACCAGGTAGCCGCCGCCCCCGTTCGGCACCGGGTCCCCGTGGTCGTCGACCACGTCCGCGGCGATGCCGGGCAGCGGGCCTAGCGCCGAGCCGGGCTTGCACACGCTGAGTCCCGGCAGCGGGCTGAGCATCTGCGCCCCGGTCTCCGTCTGCCACCAGGTGTCCACCACCGGGCAGCGGTCGCCGCCGATGACGCGCCGGTACCAGATCCACGCCTCGGGGTTGATCGGCTCGCCGACCGAGCCGATGATCCGCAGGCTGGTCAGGTCGAAGGCGGCGGGGATCTCCTCGCCCCACTTCATGAAGGTCCGGATGGCGGTCGGCGCGCAGTAGAGCAGGCTGACCCGGTACTTCTCGATGATCTCCCACCAGCGGCCCTGGTGCGGGGTGTCGGGGGTGCCCTCGTACATGACCGAGGTGGCGCCGTTGGCGAGGGGGCCGTAGACGATGTACGAGTGGCCGGTCACCCAGCCGATGTCGGCGGCGGTCCAGAACACGTCCCGTTCGGGTTTGAGGTCGAAGACGGCCCAGTGCGTCCAGGCGACCTGGGTCAGGTAGCCGCCGGAGGTGTGCAGGATGCCCTTGGGCTTCGCGGTGGTCCCCGAGGTGTACATGATGTACAGCGGGTGCTCGGCGTCGAAGGGCTGTGGCTCGTGGTGCGGGGACTGGCGGTCCACGAGCTCGTGCCACCACACGTCCCGGCCCTCCGTGAAGGGCACGTCCTGGCCCGTACGCCGCACCACGAGCACGCTGCGTACCTCGGGGCAGCCGGCCACGGCGCTGTCGACGGCGGGTTTCAGCGCGGCGGGGGCGCCCTTGCGGTAGCCGCCGTCGGCGGTGATCACCACGCGGGCGTCGCAGTCGAGGATGCGCCCGCGCAGGGCGTCGGCGGAGAAGCCGCCGAAGACGACGGTGTGCGGCGCCCCGATCCGGGCGCAGGCGAGCATGGCGACGGCCGTCTCCGGGATCATCGGCATGTAGATCGCGACCCGGTCGCCCTCCCGGACCCCCAGCTCGGTGAGGGCGTTGGCAGCCCGGCAGACCTCGTCCTGGAGCTGCGCGTAGGTGATCGTCCGGGTGTCGCCGGGCTCGCCCTCCCAGTGGAACGCGACCCGGTCGCCGTGGCCCTCGGCGACGTGCCGGTCCACGCAGTTGAAGGCGACGTTGAGGCGGCCGCCCGTGAACCAGCGGGCGAACGGCGCGTCCGACCAGTCGAGTACCTGGGTCCACGGTTCGGCCCAGTCGAGCGCGCGCGCCTGGGTCTCCCAGAAGGCGAGCCGGTCGTGCGCCGCCGCGCGCAGGGTGTCCTCCGTGACGTTGGCGGCGGCGGCGAGGTCCGGCGGCGGCGGGAAGCGGCGCTCTTCGTGGGACAGGTTGGACAGGGTCTGGTCGCTCATGGCCACTCCTCACTCCTCCGGCGGCGCCGCGGGAGTCACGGCCCCTGTTCCGGCCCGGCGGCGACAGGGCCGCCGAGCGGCCATACCGGCAGTACGGTGCGCCGGAACGTGCTGTTCGTGACGGTGGCGAACGAGGCGTACCAGGCGATCAGGGCGGTCAGCAGCCCCACCCAGCCGCCGGCCCGGGCCCAGCCGTCGGACTGGGTGAAGGCCGCGACGGTCAGCAGCAGGAAGGTCAGGCTCAGCGTGACGAACACCCCGAGGACCGCCCCGGTCGTGCGCGCCGCGGCGACCGTCATGTACACCGTGAAGATGGTCCAGGCCAGCAGGAACAGGCCGGTCGCCTGGTAGAGCTGGGGGACGCGCAGCAGGTGCGGGACCACGCTGCGGGCGAAGGCCCAGTAGGCCAGCCAGAAGCCCCCGAAGGAGGCGAACGCCGTCGCGGCGAAGGTGTTGCCGCGCCGGAACTCCCACATGCCGGCGAGGAGCTGGACGATGCCCCCGTAGAAGAGGGCGAGGGGCAGCACGACGGCCTCGACCGAGCGGTTGATCAGGCCGGCGTTGAACCAGCTCAGGACGAACGTGGTCATCGCGAAGGCCGCGAGCCCGAGCGCGCCCGGATCCGCGGTGGCCGCGGGGGGCGCCGGCGGGGCAGGCACCTTCGGGGGGAGACCGGATTCCGCTGCGTTGCGGCCGGAGACTTCCACGACGGCTCCTCTCTGACGGGCGCCGCCCGCGCCGGGCCCGCCCGCGCCCGTCCGGGGGCGCGACGCCAGGAGCCCGGCACGCCTCGTCGTGCGGCACCCGCTCGTCCGCGGCCCGCGCCGCCGTCCCGGCGGCCCGCCACCGCATGCTGCACCTTTCCCGCAGGAACCAGCCCAAACAGGCCATACCGGACCCGCTCCGGCGGCCGGCGGCGACGGGCGGCGGCCGCCGCGTCACGCACCCGCCGGATCGCGACGGCCGCCCGGCCCGGCGGCGCGGGCGCCGTGGCACGTACCGCACCCGCCCGTAGCCCCCTCGACCCCGCCCGTCACAACGCCCCCACCGGGAACGCAAGCGGGCTGACATGCAGTCACTTCGGAAAAACTTTTCCGCTGACGCCTATCGAATGGCCACCGGCTGGGAATGCTGCGGGTGCTCTCCCGCCCCGGCCCGACGTCCCGTCAGCGTCCCGCCCGGGCGGGCCTTCCGTTCACAGCTCTCGGGAGGTAACACGCCATGCAGTCCACCCCCACCGCCCCCGCGGCCCCCACCCGCCGCGGCCTGCTCGCCGGGCTCGGTCTGGCGGCCACCGCCCCGCTCCTCCTCGGCTCCGCACCCCGCCCCGCCGGCCTGGACCAGCCCGCGCGGCCACCGGTCCAGGCCGGAGGCCGGACGATCCTGCTCCGCAGCGCCTCCCTGGTCCTCACCATGGACCCCGCCCTCGGCAGCGGCCCCCTCGGCGCCGTGGAGAACGCCGACGTCCTGATGCGCGGGGGTGCCGTCGCCGCCGTCGGCCCGGCGCTCGCGGCGCCGGCCGGCTCCTGGGTGGTGGACGCCTCGGGCAAGCTGGTCATGCCGGGGTTCGTCGACACCCACAACCACCTCTGGCAGGCGATGATCCGCGGCGGCTGCACCGACCGGGACCTCTTCGGCTGGTTCCGGGCGTGCACCGACCCGCAGCGCGGCCTGCTGACCCCCGAGGCCCTCCACAGCTTCGTACGGCTCGCCGCCCTCGATGCCGTGCAGTCGGGCGTGACCACGCTCGTGGACTGGGTGGACATCTTCTCGTACGACCTCGTCGAGAGCTACGTACGGGCTCTGGCGGGCACCGGGCTGCGGTTCACGTACGCCCTGTACCCCCCGGCCCCCGACGGGGCGCTGGCCGCGAAGGTGAAGCGGGAGCTCGTCGACCCGGTGCCGCTCGGCTCCTTCCAGATCGCCACGCACGCGGCGCGGGCCGCCGAGTCCGCCAACCGCGCCCACTGGGAGACCGCCCAGGAGCTGGGGGTGATGCTCAACTCCCATGTGCTGGAACGCCCCGAGATGCGGGCCGACGATCCCGTCGGCGTGCTCGCGGACATCGGCGCCCTGGGTCCCCGGCTCCTGATGAACCACGCGGTGCACCTCTCGGACGCGGAGATCGCCGCCGTCGCCGAACACGACGTACGGCTGGCCCACTGTCCGCTCAGCAACATGCGGCTGGCCTCCGGCATCATGCGGCTGTCCGACCTCGGACGCAGGGGGGTCAAGGTCGGGCTCGGCCTGGACGGCGGGACCGACGACACCTCCGACTTCCACGCGCTGATGAAGACGGCCGTCGGCCTGCAACGTGCCCGTACCACCGACGCCACGGTCTTCCCGCAGGTGCGGGACGTGCTGCGGATGGCCACCCTGGGCGGGGCCGAGGTCCTCGGCCTCGCCGACCGGGTAGGCTCCCTGACCCCCGGCAAGCGGGCCGACCTGCTGGTCATCGATCCGGCCGCCCTCAACTTCGCGCCCCGCTTCGACTGGACTGGGCAGATCGTGTTCAACGGGCGCCCCGAGAACATCGAGGCGGTGTTCGTGGACGGCCGGCCCCTGAAGCTCGGGGGCCGGCTGGTCGACGTGGACACGGCGCGGGTGGTGCGCGAGGCCGAGGCGGCCGCCACCCGGCTGCGCGCCGCGGGTTAGCCGACGGGGGCGGGGCCGTGGCGGCCCCGCCCCCGTACGCCCCTCTGCCGTCCAGGCGTCAGGCGGTGCAGCGGATCATCGTCAGCGGCGGGTTCGAGGCGTGGTCCGCCCAGAACTCCTCGCCGAACTTCTCCACCCCGGCCCGGGCGATCTCCAGCGGGACCCACTCGACGCCGGTGAACCCGGCGGCCTCCAGGGTGCGTTCGTACGTCTCCTTCGACGGGACGACGGCCTCGAAGGACACCGGCGGGTCCAGCAGGGCGGTGAGGCGGATGCCCCGCCCGATCTCGTTGTCCTTGCCGGTCGCCTCGCACAGGAACCCGTACTTCTCCAGCGACGGGCCCTCGAAGTCGAACGCCGGGTCCATCACGAACAGGAAGAAGGCACCGCCGGGTACCACGCTGCGGCGGATGCGGTGCATCATCCGCTCGATCTCGGCGACATCGGCCGCGTAGTTGAACGCCTGCACGGCGATGGCGACGTCGAAGGGCTCGCCGAACTCCCGCAGGGTGGCCGTGTCGGCGACCTCGTAGTCGATGCCCAGGGGCTCGGCCCGTTCGATCGCGAAGGCCGCGTCGACCATGGCGCCGGAGATGTCGAACCCGAGGACCCGGGACGCGCCGCGCCGCCTGAGCTCGCGGCTGTAGAACCCGGTACCGCAGGCGATGTCGAGCACGGACTTGCCGGTGACGTCCCCGACCAGGGCGAGGAAGCTCGGCACCTCGCCGTAGCGGATGACCGGCAGGGTCTTGAAGCCCTCGAACGCTTCCCCGATGCCGTCGTACAACTGACCACTCATCGTGGTTCCCCCTCGATTTGTGGCGTCGGCTCCCATGACGAGCCGCGGCCTTCGAGGAGAGTCTCCTGTGCCGTGCGCGGGACGTCGCACTGGCGGAACGTACGAAGATCACGGGGGCTCCTCCGCGATGGCTCCAACGCCTCCCCGCGCCCGATGCCGCGACCCGTCTTACGATGGCCGCAGAGGACTCGGGGCAGTCGACGGCCGGTCTGTGGCCGGCGGGAAGCGGGCACCCATGGCTGAGCGGCTCAAGAAGTCAGGGCTGATCGGCGAGCTCTCGGCGGAGTTCGCCGGGACCATGATTCTCATCCTCTTCGGTGTCGGCGTGGTGGCCCAGGTGGTCGCCGGCGGCGGCCTCACCACTCCACCGGGGGGACTGGGCAACCACGACAGCATCGCCTGGGCCTGGGGCCTCGGCGTCACCCTCGGCGTCTACGTCGCCGCCCGGCTGAGCGGCGCGCATCTGAACCCCGCCGTGACCGTCGCGCTGGCGGCCTTCAAGGGGTTCCCGTGGAGCCGCGTCGCCCCGTACGCGCTGGCCCAGACGGCCGGCGCCTTCGTGGCCGCCCTCATCGTGCGGTGGAACTACTGCGAGGCGCTGGCGAAGTTCGATCCCACGCACACCATCAAGACGCAGGGCGTGTTCTCCACGCTGCCGGCCAACGGCAATCCGAACCTGCCGGTCACCGAGTGGGGAGCGCTGCGCGACCAGATCATCGGCACCGCGATCCTCCTGCTGCTGATCCTGGCGGTCACGGACCTGCTGAACACTCCCCCCGGCGCCAACCTGGGCCCGTTCATCGTCGGCCTCATCGTGGTGGCGATCGGCATGGCCTGGGGCACCGACGCGGGCTATGCCATCAACCCGGCGCGTGACTTCGGTCCCCGGCTGGCGAGCTTCCTCACGGGATACGGCGGCGCCTGGCGCGACCAGTACGGGAACTTCTACTTCTGGGTGCCGATCGTCGGTCCGCTGATCGGCGGTCTGCTGGGAGCGGGTCTGTACAAGTTCTTCATCGGCCGGTTCCTGCCGACCGCCGAGCCCGAGCCGCCCGGACGCGTGCCGG
Source organism: Streptomyces sp. NPDC006687 (assembly GCF_040636215.1). Classification (NCBI taxonomy): domain Bacteria; kingdom Bacillati; phylum Actinomycetota; class Actinomycetes; order Kitasatosporales; family Streptomycetaceae; genus Streptomyces; species Streptomyces sp. NPDC006687. The sequence continues at coordinate 266,084 of NZ_JBEYJJ010000009.1, forward strand.
CCCCGGACGAGAGCTGATCCGACCCGCAGCACGCACCCGAGAGAGGCGGCAACCCCATGGCTGACTTCGTCGGCGCAGTGGACCAGGGCACCACCAGCACCCGTTTCATGATCTTCGACCATGCGGGCAACGAGGTGGCCCGGCACCAGCTGGAGCACTCGCAGATCCTGCCCCGCTCGGGGTGGGTCGAGCACGACCCGGTCGAGATCTGGGAGCGCACCAACTCCGTGATCCAGAACGCCCTGCGGCACGGAAACCTTTCCGCGACCGATCTGGCGGCCATCGGCATCACCAACCAGCGGGAGACGACCGTCGTCTGGGACCCGCGCACCGGCCGCCCCTACTACAACGCCATCGTCTGGCAGGACACTCGGACCGACTCCATCGCCGCGGCGCTGGACCGCTCGGGCCAGGGCGACGTCATCCGGCGCAAGGCCGGGCTGCCGCCGGCGACGTACTTCTCCGGCGGCAAGATCCAGTGGATCCTGGAGAACGTCGAGGGGGTCCGCGAGGCCGCCGAGCAGGGCCACGCCCTCTTCGGCAACACGGACTGCTGGGTCCTGTGGAACCTCACCGGCGGCCCCGACGGCGGCATCCACGCCACCGACGTCACCAACGCCAGCCGCACCATGCTCATGGACCTGGAGACCCTCGACTGGGACGAGGAGCTCCTGGGCTTCTTCGGCGTGCCCCGGGCGATGCTGCCGGCCATCCACCCCTCCTCCCACCCCGAGGCGTTCGGGCAGGCCCGCACCTCCCGGCCGCTGCGGGCCGCCATCCCCATCACCGGGGTGCTCGGCGACCAGCAGGCGGCCACCGTCGGCCAGGTCTGCTACGCCCCGGGCGAGGCGAAGAACACCTACGGCACCGGCAACTTCCTGGTACTCAACACGGGTACGGAACTGGTCCGCTCCCAGCACGGCCTCCTGACCACGGTGGCCTACCAGTTCGCGGGCCAGCCGGCGGTCTACGCCCTGGAGGGCTCCATCGCCGTCACCGGTTCCGCGGTGCAGTGGCTGCGCGACCAGCTGAAGATCATCAGCGATGCCGCCGAGACCGAACGCCTGGCCTCCACCGTCGAGGACAGCGGCGGCATCTACTTCGTGCCCGCCTTCTCCGGCCTGTTCGCCCCGTACTGGCGCTCCGACGCCCGCGGCGCGATCGTCGGGCTGGCCCGCTACCACGACAACGGCCACCTGGCCCGGGCGACGCTGGAGGCCATCTGCTACCAGAGCCGCGATGTGGTGGAGGCCATGGAGCAGGACTCCGGGGTCCATCTGGACGTGCTCAAGGTGGACGGCGGTGTCACGGCCAACGACCTGTGCATGCAGATCCAGGCCGATGTCCTGGGCGTCCCCGTCAGCCGTCCGGTCGTGGCCGAGACGACCGCGCTGGGCGCCGCCTACGCCGCCGGCCTGGCGACTGGCTTCTGGCGGGACACCGACGAACTGCGCACCCACTGGCAGGAGTCCAAGCGCTGGCAGCCCCAGTGGTCCGAGGAGCAGCGTGCGGAGGGTTACGCGGGCTGGAAGAAGGCGGTGGAGCGGACCCTGGACTGGGCCACGGTGGAGTAGCCGCCGGGGAAGGGACGTCAGGGGCGGCGGAGGCGGGTCGCCAGGACCGCCATCGCCGCCATCAGCGCGGGCAGGACCAGCATCGCCCAGCGCAGGCTCGATGCCTCCGCGAGCGCCCCGATGACCGGCGGCCCCGCGAGGAAGCCGACGTACCCCACCGCCGAGACGGCGGCGAGGGAGGAGCCGGTCCGCTCGGGCCACAGGGCGGCGGCGTGGGCGAAGACGAGCGGGATGACCGCGGCCAGTCCCAGCCCCAGCAGGGCGTAGCCGACGAACCCGGCCGCGGTGGTCGCGTCGAGGATGGGGACGAGGGCTCCGGCGCCGGCCAGCGCCGCGCACAGGAGCGTGAAGCGGACGGTGCCGAGGCGGGTCCGCAGCCGGTCGGCGGTGAGGCGGCCGAGGACCATGCCCGCGGAGAAGACGGCGTACCCCAGGCCGGCCGCGCCCGCTGAGGCGCCGGTCTCCTCCTTCAGGTACACCGCCCCCCAGTCGTTCACCACCCCTTCCCCCATCAGCGCGCAGAACGCCACCAGCCCGGGGACCCACAGCCCCGGTCCGGGCAGGGCGAACAGGGGGTCCTTGCGGGCGGCCGCCGCGGCGGCCCGCGGCGGGTCGGGAGCCAGGGCGGTGGCCGCGGCCCCCGCCACCACCAGCAGGACGAGGGCCGCCACCCTGAAGTGCGTCCGGACGCCGACCCCGGCGGAGGCCGCCAGGCCCCCCGCCGTGGCGCCGGCGATGCCCCCGAGGCTGAACATGGCGTGGAAGCCGCCCAGCACCGGCCGCCCGTAGGCCCGTTCGACGAGGACGCCCTGGGTGTTCATGGCGACGTCGACGGCCGTGTTGCCGCAGGCGAACACGGCCAGCGCGGCCGTCAGCACGGCGAGGTCCGGGACGAGGGGCAGGCTGACGAGGGCGCCGAGGTAGGCGGCCATGCCCAGGCACAGGACCGTACGGCTGCCGTACCGGGCCACCAGACCGCCGACCAGCGGGAGCCCGAGGAACGCGCCCCCGCTCAGCCCGACGAGGGCCACGGCCAGTTCCCCGGCGGACAGCCCCAGCCGCTCCTGCACGGCGGGGACCCGGGCCGCCCAGGTCGCGAACGCGGCTCCGGTGACGAAGAAGACCGCGCAGACCGCCAGCCGCATCGTCCGCGGATCGCGGCCCCGGTCACGGGTGGCCCCTGCCGTCCGCCGGCCCAGGGCCCCGGGCTCGTTGCGCATCTGCGTCCGTCCCCTTGTCGTTCGTTCCCGCGTTCTTCCTGCGTTCTTCCTGCGTCCTGAGGGTCAGCTCGCCGTATCCGCCGTCCGCCGGGTCAGGGCGATCAGCGCCTGGCGCTCCTCGACAAGGACCTTGTACAGCACATCGGCATAGCGCCGCATGGTCCGTACGTCGTTGGGCGGCCCGAAGGAGCTGAAGCTCTGCCCGAGCACCAGGCGGCGCAGGCAGATGTCCTCGCTGACGGGGTACTGGGCGGGATCGTAGGTGTGGCCGGGGCTGGCGTGTCCGCAGCTCCAGGGGCAGCCACGGCCGTAGCCGCGCAGTTCCCGGAACAGCGTCTGGCCGGGTACCGGCTGCGGCTGCCAGCGCATGATGCCCAGCCCCTCGGCGCTGACGGCCTGGGCGAGGGCGTCGCGGAAGGCGGCGACGGGGAGGCCGTCGAGTCCGAGTTCCTCGGGCATGACCAGCAGCGGATAGAAGAAGTAGACGTGCGTGCGGTCCTCGGGGACGGCCGGGGTGCGGATGCCGGGCACGCCCGCCAGCGCCCGGGTGAGCGCCGCGCCGTTGGCCTGCCGGACGAGGGACATCTGCGACAGCCGGGTGAGCTGGGAGCGGGCGAAGGCGGCGGCGAGGACGTCGATGCGGTAGTTCCAGCCCATGATGCGGGCGTTGTAGTCGCGGCTCTGGCCCGGGAGTTCCTCGCCGAACATCAGCACGCGCCGCGCCAGCCGGTGCTGCTCCTCGTCGCGGGTGGCGAACAGGCCGCCCTCGCCGAGGGCCGAAAGGGTCTTGGACCCGTTGAGGCTGGCACCGCTCATGGTGCCGAGGGATCCGACCGGGCGGCCCCGGTACTCGGCGCCGTGGGCCTGGGAGGCGTCCTCGATGAGGACCAGTCCGTGGCGGTCCGCGATGGCCCGCAGGGCGTCGTGGTCGGCGGGGAGCCCGTTGAGGTCCACGGCGACGATGGCGCGGGTGCGGTCGGTGATCCGCTCCTCGACCAGGGCCGGGTCGATGTTGAAGGTGTCGCGGTCGGTGTCGACGAACACCGGGATGGCGTTGGCCTGGAGGACGCAGGAGGCGGAGGCGAGGAAGGTGTCGGCCGGTACGAGGACCTCGTCGCCCGGTTCCACCCCGGCGGCCGCGATCGCCATGTGGAGGGCCGCGGTACCGGAGTTGGCGGCGAGGACGTAGGGCATGCCGGTGAACTCGGCCCATGCCTCCTCCAGCTCGGTCACCGTACGCATGGGCCAGTGCCAGGGGGTCGCCTGGTCGAGCGCGTCGAGTACGGCCTTGCGGTCGGCGTCGGCGATCTGCGGCCAGGGGGCGGGCTCGTGGCCGGCGAGCAGCGGGGTACCTCCGTCGACGGCTAGCACGTCGGTGCCTCCTCACGGGCCCCGAGGGCGGCGGCCGGCGTGAGCCGGCGGCGGGCGGGGGGCTCACGCCGGAACACCGCCCGGGCGGAGGGGATCTCGGGGAAGGGGCCGAGCAGTCCGGCCAGGCCCGCCAGTCCCTCGGCGAGGGTGACGCGCGGGGAGAAGCCCAGCCCCCGCAGCCGGCTGACGTCGGCGAGGAGGGTGAAGCTGTCGGCCAGGCTGGAGGTGTCGGCGTCCAGCAGCGCCGGGCGTCCGGTGGCCGCGCCGACCGCGTCGGCCAGCTCGCGCATCGAGACGGCGGTGCCGGTGCCCAGGTTGTAGGTCTCGCCGTCGGCGCCGCGGGCGGCCAGGGTCACCAGGGCCCGGCACAGGTCTTCGACGTGGATGAAGTCGCGGCGCTTGCGGTCGATGTCCCCGACGACGGGGATGGGCTGCTCGTTGAGGTGCCAGCGCAGGAACTGCGAGACCTCCCCGCCGGCCCGGCGCGGGTCCTCGCCGGGGCCGTAGACGACGAAGGACCGGCCGATGACCACGGGCAGCCCGGCCGTGGCGTGCAGGCTGCGCAGGGTCAGTTCGCCCGACAGCTTCGAGGCCCCGTACGGCAGGAAGGGCTGGGTGGGGTGGTCCTCGCGGATCGGGCTCTGGAGCGGGGTTCCGTAGACGATGGCGGAGGAGAGGTAGACGAGGCGGCCGACGCCCAGTTCCAGGCAGGCGGTGCCGACGTTGCAGGTGCCGAGGGCGTTGAGCTGGAAGTCGCGGCGAGGGTCGGCCACCGACTCGGTGCCGCTGGCGTTGCCCGCCAGGTGGAAGACGGCGTCGGCGGCCTGCAGCGCCAGCAGGGTCTCGCCGTAGTCGCGCAGGTCGGCGCGGATGTGGCGGACGCCGGGGAGGTCGGCGAGGCCCGGGGGAAGGGGCGCGTGGTCGACGACGGTGACCTTGCGGGACAGCAGGCTGAGCGCGGTGACGAGGTGGCGGCCGACGAAACCGGCTCCACCGGTGACGGCCACTTCCTCGTAGAAGGGTTCGGGGGGTTCGGGGGTTGCGTCGGGTCCGGCGGTGTCGGGGCCGTGGTGCACGATCGCTCCGTTCACGGTTCGAGGCGTGGGGACGTCAGGCGCGGGGCGGGCATCTGACCGGCGGTCACCCGGGGCGCACCCGTCCGTCGGCGCGCACCTGGTGGTGTGCGCTGCGGCGGTGCTCTTCGACCCTGGCCCGATCTCACAGTGATGCTCACGCACCTGATCGGTTACGGCTCGACCAGTTCACCACGATTCCTCCCCGGCGGCGCAAGGGGTGCCGGGGAGACTGGCCGAGACTGCCCGCCACCCGGCCGCCCGGCGGCAAGAAGAGCGGAAGCGGTATGTTTTGCTGATCGCCGAGCCCGGACGGGGACGTTCCGCCCGAACCGGAAGCAGGGGGAGCATGTCCGGCGGTGCGGCCCGGATGGCTGGTTCCCCGGGCTGCGCCGCAGGTCCGCGACGGTGGGCATCCAGGTGAACTCACCTCGGCCGTACGGCGTCTGACGGGGGCTCGCGCGGTACTGCGGGTCACCCTCAAGCGGAACACCACCGCGCTGACCTGCGTCGTCTCGTAGGCCAAGATCGCGTGGTCCACCATACGGTCAGCCCCTTGCCGGGAGACCGCACCCGGGCAAGTATTCCTATCAATCCGATGGGAAAAGTGGGGATAGGGCGCCGTCTTCCTTCCCGCGCACTCCCCCGCGCCGGCCCGGCGCCACCCGACAACGTCCCGGAGCAGCCGACATGACCACCGCCGTTCCTTCCGACGCACGGCGCCGTGCGCTGCTGCGCACCGCCCGCGACGTGGCGGACGACCTCGCCGCGGACGCCATCGCCCGCGACCAGGCGGGCAGGCCGCCGGCCGACGAGACGGCCCGGCTGCGCGAGGCCGGCCTGCCGGCCGCCCTCACCCCGCCCCGCCCGGACCGCGGGGCGGACTGGCGCACCGGGTGCGCCGTCATCCGGGAGATCGCCACGGCGGACGGCTCGGTGGGCGAGCTGCTCGCCCGGCACTACGTCCACACCTGGAGCGGCCGCTTCTACGCGACCGGCCCGCGCGCCACGGCCCTGGAGGAGGAGTCGGTCCGCGAACAGTGGCTGTGGACCGGGGCCGTGAACGGCCCCGACTCCGAGGAGGAGGCCGGCCGGCCGGGCCTGCGACTGAGGCCGCGTACCTCGGGCTACGTCCTGGACGGGCGCCGGCCCGTGGACACCGCGCTGGCCGTCGCCGACCAGCTCGTGGTGGACGCCGCCTGCTCCGCGACGGGTGACGTCCTGGTGGTAAGGATCCCGGCCGGCACACGGGGCCTGGCCTTCGAACCGGCCCGCGACCGGCTCGGCCAGCGCGTCGCCGGAGCGGGCGAGGCCGTCTTCGACGGGGTCGCCGTCCCGCCCGGGCAGGTGCTGGGCCGGCGGCCGTACGACGAGGAGTCGGCCACGCCCTTCACCGAGCTGGCCGAGCCGGCGCTGCGGCTCGCCCTGTGCCACGTCGGCCTCGGGATCGCCGAAGGCGCCCTCGTCGAAGCGCGCGACCTCAGCAGGAGCGGGCGCGCCCACCGGCTGCCCGGGGAGGACCCGGACCTCTTCCTGGCGTACGGGGAACTGGCCTCCGCCGCCCAGACGGCGACCGCCGTCGTCGAGCGGGCCACGGAGGTGATGGCGCGGGCCCTCGACGCCGGCGCCCGGCTCGACGGGGAGGAACCGGCCGGCGTGGCCGCCCTGGTGGCCACGGCCGAGACGGTGACCTCGAAGGCCGCCCTGCACATCACCGCCCGGGTGCTGGAGTTCGCCGACGCCCCCGGCCTGGACCGGTTCTGGCGCAACGCCCGCGTCCTGACCTCCCAGCGCCCGGCCGTCCACCGGCTGCGGTCCATCGGCGAGCACTACCTCAACGGCACCCACCGCGCGGTGGCGGCGGCCTTCCGCTGAGGCGCGGGGCGCCCGCTCCCGGGCCGTACGGGATAATGCCCGTATGCGGATCTCAGCCAGGGCGGACTACGCGGTACGTGCCGCACTGCAGCTCGCCGCGTCCCAGGAGGACGGCCCCCTGAAGGCCGAGGCCATCGCCGCCGCCCAGGACATCCCGCACAAGTTCCTCGAGGGAATCCTCAACGACATGCGCCGGGGCGGTCTCGTCCTCAGCCAGCGCGGCGGCAACGGGGGCTACCGCCTGGCCAGGCCCGCCGGAGCCATCAGCATCGCGGACGTCATCCGTGTCGTGGACGGGCCGCTGGTCTCGGTGCGCGGCGTCCGCCCGCCGGACCTCTCCTACACCGGTCCCGCCGAGTCGTTGCTGCCGCTGTGGATCGCGCTGCGGGCCCATGTACGCGAAATCCTCGACGGGGTCTCCCTCGCCGACGTCGCCACCCGCGACCTGCCGGCCGAGGTGTCCGCCCTCGCCGAAGCCCCGGGCGCCTGGACCAACCCCTGAGCACCCCGTCCCACCTGGCCCTTCTCGGATCGTAAGACATCGGCGTCCGACATGTGGGCAGCCTCTTGGGGCCGGTCTCCCGGTCTGCCAAGATGCCTACCAACCAGGTAGGGAAACTAGGAATAAGGGGAGGCAACCTTGCGCGCACCGCAGCAGGCGGGCCTGGCCCTGCCCCTGACCTCCCGTCGGCACATCGATCTGGTCCGTACGTCCAGCGCCATCTGTCAGCCCGCCTGACCCGTTCACCGGCCGCCCGGCCCCCCGGCCGCAGCGCCGCCGGGGCGCCGCCCGCGCGGCCCGCCCGGTGGACGCCCCGGCCCGGTAGTCCCCTGGGCCCGTCCGGCTGCCCGGCCCTCCGCCGCACCCCGCCGCTGACGGCCCGGAGCGGATACCGCACGCGTACCGATGGCCGTCGTCCGGCCGCCCTGCCGCGGTTTCCCGCACCCGCTTCCCGAATCCATCCCCCGAAAGGACACGTCCGTGTCTGCCGCCAGATCGCTCGTCTCCCTCCGCGTCATCGCCGCCACCGCCGCGCTGCCCCTGCTGCTCACCGCCTGCGGTTACGGCTCCGAGGGGCAGAAGGACGAGCCGAAGGCGGCGAACGCCGCCGCCGACGCGGGCAAGAAGCTCTCCGCGTCCGAGGTCCGC